>CAIXMC010000188.1 GCA_903920405.1 uncultured beta proteobacterium | reverse complement strand
CGATTTGTGCCTAGCATTGCATCCCAACTCTGACGGCCAAAAGCGGAACTTATTGTTGACCATATCCTAAGTGGGAAGCCGGATTCCCGCCTTCGCGGGAATGACGATGGTGGGGTCTAAACGGTTACGGCGCGGTCAACTGAGGAATCCAGGTTCAATGCGCCTTGTCCCAATTGACACCCACACCCACTTCAGCCAGAAGCGGCACTTTCAGGTGGGCTACACCTGCCATCAGGCGTGGCACTTCGTGGCGTACCCAGTCCAGCTCTGACTCGGGTACTTCGAACACCAGCTCGTCATGCACCTGCATAATGATTTTGCTCAAACGTTGTTGATGGTCAATGACCTGCTGTACCTTGTTCATGCTCAGTTTGATCAGATCTGCCGCTGTGCCCTGCATGGGGGCATTGATGGCGGCACGTTCTGCACTGGCGCGGCGGGGGCCGTTGGGGGAGTTTATTTCTGGCAAATAAAGGCGACGGCCAAAGACGGTTTCTACATAGCCTTGGGACTTGGCCATTGCGCGGGTGTGATCCATATAAATTCTCACACCCGGGTAGCGGTCAAAGTAGCGCTCGATGTAGTTTTTGGCTGCCATGTTGTCAATGCCCAGCGTGCGCGCCAAACCGTAAGCGCTCATGCCGTAAATCAAGCCAAAGTTAATGACCTTGGCGTAGCGGCGCTGCTCACCTGTGACGTGTGCGGTGTCAATGCCAAAAATTTCGGCAGCCGTGGCACGGTGAACATCCATGTCATCGTGAAACGCCAGGAGCAGTGCTGCGTCGCCACTGATGTGCGCCATGATGCGCAATTCAATCTGACTGTAGTCGGCACTGGCAATGAAGCTGCCTTTTGGGGCGATAAAAGCTTCTCGCACACGCCGACCCTCCGGTGTGCGAACGGGGATGTTTTGCAAGTTGGGATCCGTGCTGGATAAACGTCCGGTGATGGCCACGGCCTGCGCGTAATGGGTGTGAACGCGGCCTGTGCGTGGCAGTGCCAATGCCGCGAGTTTGTCGGTGTAAGTGCCTTTGAGTTTGGAGAGGCTGCGGTGCTCTAGAATTTTGGCCGGCAAGGGGTAATCTGCTGCGAGTTTTTGCAGCACTTCGTCGTCAGTGCTGGGCGTGCCGGTGGGAGTTTTTTTGACCACAGGCATACCCTGTTGGTTGAAGAAAATGTCCGCAATTTGTTTGGGGCTGCTCAAATTAAAGGGTTGGCCTGCCAGGGTGTGTGCGTCTTGTTCAAGTTGCACGATGCGCTGTCCCAATTCATGACTTTGCACGGCCAAAATGGGGGCATCAATCAGCACACCATTGCACTCCACACGGTACAGTGCCTCACTGCTGGCGATTTCCATGTCATAAATAAAGCGCAGTTTTTCATTGCCTTGCAGTTGCGGCCACAGGTGCTGGTGGACGCACAGTGTCATGTCAGCATCTTCACAGGAGTACTGGGAAGCCTTGGCAATGTCCACCTGGTCAAAGCAGATTTGGTGGATGCCCTTGCCGCACAAGTCTTCAAAACTGATGCCTGTTCGCCCCAGATGCCGCTCAGCGAGGCTGGCCAAACCATGCGGCTGGTGGACTTCAAGCACATAGCTTTGCAGCATGGTGTCATGCGCATAACCACGGACTTCAATGCCGTGGTTGGCAAACACATGGCGGTCATATTTGATGTGCTGCCCCAATTTTGCTTTGTCGGCATCTTCCAGCCAGGGTTTAAGCCGGTTTAATACCTCGTTCAATGGCAACTGGGCGGGCGCATCTGGATAGGCATGTGCCAACGGGATGTAAGCCGCTTCACCGGGTGTGACACATAAGCTGATTCCCACAATTTGGGCCGTCATCTCGTTCAGGGAAGTCGTTTCTGTGTCAATGGCCACCAACTCCGAGAGATGAACTCGCGCGAGCCACGCATCAAAAGCGGGCCAAGTCACAAGGGTGTCGTAACGAACTGTGCTGATCGGCAAAGGGGCAGGGCAGGGCAAAGGGAGAGGGTCGTCAAACATGTCGGTCTCGCGCCATGCCGTCGCAGCCAGATCGCATGACGGGACGGGCTGTGATGGTTGCAACTCACGAAGCAAACTTTTGAATCCAAAATGATGATAAAAAATGGCCAGAGCGCCCGTCTGTATTGCGTTAGTAGCTATTGAATTCATAGCTGGCAGATCAGGCAACCAGGCAGATAAATCGCAATCTGTTTTGATGGTCAAGAGTGTGCGTGCTGTTGGCAACCAGTTCAATGCCCCCCGAAGATGCTCGCCTACAGCACCGGGGAAGGTATGGGCATGGGCCACAATGGACTCCAAAGAGCCAAACTCATTGAGCCATTTGACCGCCGTTTTAGGCCCCACTTTGGGAACACCGGGTACGTTGTCAGAGGTATCACCCACCAGGGTTTGGTAGTCCAGCATCAGATGGGGGGGGACGCCAAATTCAGCCGTGACCCCTGCAATGTCTCGGCGCTTGCCATTCATGGTGTCGATGATGGTGATGTGCTCATTGACGAGTTGCGTCAGGTCTTTGTCTCCGCTGCTGATCACCACTTCCATGCCTTGTGCAGCAGCCATGACGGCCAGTGTGCCAATGACATCATCGGCCTCAACGCCTGGCACACACAACACCTTCCAACCCATCAAGCGCACCAGTTCATGAATCGGCTCAATCTGGGGACGTAAATTTTCGGGCATGGGGGAACGGTTGGCTTTGTACTCTGGGTACAACGTATCCCGAAATGTGGGGCCTTTGGCATCAAATACGCACGCCACATATCGGGCAGGAACTTCTTTGCGCAAACTTTGTAACATATTGACCATGCCGCGAATGGCACCCGTGGGCGCACTTCCCGGGTCAATGGGGATGGCGCGCATGTCGGGCATGGCGTAGTACGCACGGTAAAGGTAGCTAGAACCATCAATCAGTAAAAGAGTTGATGCAGCACGGTGGAGGGTAGATGGGGTGTTCATGTCTGCCTTTTGCATTTAACATTCTAAAATATCCTAAGCTATTGTAATAGCTTAAATTATTCTGATTTATTGACAGACAGGAAAAATAAATTCAATAGCGTGGCAGACAAAGCCACGGTGATGCGTCAATATTGAACGCAATCCGCGTAATAGTGCACCTGCCCGTTATTGTCTTGTTCTTCCACCAATCCGTGAATATCGGTTTCAAACCCCGGACACCGGGTGTTGAACTCGCGTGAAAACTTCAGGTAATCCACAATTTTTTTGTTAAACACTTCGCCAGGGATCAGCAAAGGAATGCCCGGTGGGTAGGGTGTGACCAGGCCTACGGTCACGCGGCCTTCCAGGTGGTCAATGCCAACGCGATCGGTTTTGTGCAATGCAATATGAGCGTAGGCATCGCTGGGTTTCATGGCAGGGGTCAGGTCGCTCAAATACATGTCGGTCGTCAGGCGTGCAATGTCGTATTTGGCGTAAAGCTGATGAATGCTTTGGCACAAGTCGGCCAGACCTGTGTTTTCGTAGCGCGGGTATTTTTGGCAAAACTCAGGCAGGATGCGCCATAAGGGCTGATTTTTGGCATAGTCGTCCTTGAACTGTTGCAACGCTGTCAACATGCTGTTCCATCGGCCTTTGGTAATACCAATGGTAAACATGATGAAAAAGCTGTAGAGGCCTGTTTTTTCAACCACCACCCCGTGTTCGGCCAAAAACTTGGTCACTACGCTCGCGGGAATGCCGGTTTTGGCAAACTTGCCATCCAAGTCCATGCCGGGAGTGACCACGGTCGATTTGATGGGGTCAAGCATGTTAAAACCTGCTGCCATTTTGCCAAATCCGTGCCAGTTGGCGCCTGTTTTGTTGGTGCGCGGTTCGCCCTTGATCACCCAATCGTCGGCCAGACCAATCCCTTCCTCAGCCAGTTTGTCAGGCCCCCACACTTTGAACCACCAGTCATCACCATACTCATCGTCAATTTTTCGCATGGCACGCCTGAAGTCCAGGGCTTCGGCAATGCTTTCTTCGACCAGCGCTGTGCCGCCTGGCGGCTCCATCATGGCAGCCGCCACATCGCAACTGGCAATGATGCTGTACTGAGGACTGGTGCTGGTATGCATCAGATAGGCTTCTTTGAACAGGTGTTTGTCGAGCTTGACCGTTTGAGAGTTTTGCACCAAAACATGGCTGGCCTGGCTGATACCGGCCAGCAGCTTGTGGATGGACTGGGTGACATAAACCATCGCTTTTTTGGGCCGAACCCTTTTATGACCCATGGCATGGTAAGTGCCATAAAACCGATGAAATGCGGCATGAGGCAACCAGGCTTCGTCAAAATGGATATTTTCCACATAACCATCGAGCATGGTTTTGATGGTTTCCGTGTTGTACAGCACACCATCGTAAGTCGATTGCGTCAGCGTCAGCACACGGGGCTTGATCTGATGGATATCAACTTCATTAAAATTTTTCTGAATCAATGGGTTGGCTTTGATTTTGGCCTTGATGCTGGCAATTTCAAATTCTTGTTTGGGAATAGGTCCGATGATGCCAAAGTGATTGCGCGTGGGCTTTAAAAACACAGGAATTGCCCCGGTCATCACGATGGCGTGCAAAATAGATTTATGGCAATTGCGATCCACCACCACCACATCATTGGGAGCTACGGTGTGATGCCACACCATTTTGTTGCTGGTGCTCGTGCCATTGGTGACAAAAAAGCAGTGGTCAGCGTTGAAAATGCGTGCTGCATTGCGTTCGCTCTTCCCAATCGCACCATCGTGATCGAGCAACTGGCCGAGTTCTTCCACCGCATTGCACACATCTGCCCTCAGCATGTTTTCACCATAAAACTGGTGGTACATCTGCCCAACCGGGCTTTTCAAAAAAGCCACCCCGCCCGAGTGCCCTGGGCAATGCCAGGAATAAGAGCCGTCTTCGGCGTAATCGAGAAGCGCCTTGAAAAAAGGGGGTTGTACACCTTCCAGATAGCTTTTGGCTTCACGAATCAGGTGGCGCGCCACAAATTCTGGCGTGTCTTCAAACATGTGAATGAAACCATGCAGTTCGCGCAAAATGTCATTGGGCAGGTGGCGCGATGTTTTGGTTTCGCCATAAATATAAATGGGCACATCGAGATTTTTGCGACGCACTTCTTTAATAAAAAGACGTAAGTTCACCACAGCGGGGTCAAGGTCAGGTCCGGGGGTAAATTCTTCGTCGTCAATTGACAAAATAAAAGCGCTGGCGCGGCTTTGTTGCTGGGCAAATTGGCTCAAATCGCCATAGCTGGTCACACCCAGAATCTCAAACCCTTCAGATTCAATCGCTTGCGCCAAGGCGCGAATCCCCAGCCCCGAGGTATTTTCGGAACGAAAGTCTTCGTCGATGATGACAATGGGGAAACGAAATTTCATGGCAAGTTCTGCAGCGCGCAGTCCATCTGTGGGGTGTGGGAAATGGGCGCAAAGTGTAAGTCTTATGCTTTCACCATTCGGCCTAGAATAGTTATGGTTCTGTTACAACACAGCGGAAAAATAATGATGGCAGATTCAACATGGTGGTGGTTAGCAGCCGGCAGTCTGATCGCGGTGGAATTGGTCACCGGTACTTTTTATTTACTCATGGTCTCAGTCGGCCTTTGTGCTGCTGCCTTGGCAGCTCATGCAGGGCTGTCCGTCACCTGGCAGTGGGCCATCGCAGCAGTGATGGGGGGTGGAACCGTTTCGGCATGGCGCAGTTACAGGCGCACCCAGCCGCCACCGGCACCCGCACAAGCCAATCAGGATGTGAACATGGACGTGGGTGCCACCGTGCAGGTCGATCACTGGCAGGCCAACAACACCTGCCGTGTCAAATACCGTGGTGCCCTGTGGGACGCAGCGCTGCAAAACGGTTCAAAGGATCAGGTGGTGCCATCGGGTCAGTATGTGGTGGCCGAAGTTATTGGCAACCGCCTGATGTTGAAACCTTCCTCTCTTTCTTAACTTCAGGAGTCATTCATGGAAATCGCCCTCATTTTGTTCATCATTGCCGTTATTTTTATTCCCCAATCCATCAAGGTCGTGCCGCAGCAACACGCTTGGGTGGTTGAGCGACTGGGCAAATACAACGGCACTTTGACACCCGGGCTTAATTTTTTAATGCCATTTATCGACAAAGTGGCCTACAAGCATTTGCTCAAGGAAGTGCCCCTGGACATCCCTAGCCAGGTTTGCATCACACGGGACAACACGCAGTTGCAAGTCGATGGTATTTTGTATTTTCAGGTGACAGATGCCATGCGGGCCAGTTACGGGTCAAGCAACTACATTACCGCCATTTCACAATTGGCCCAGACTTCGCTGCGATCGGTGATCGGCAAGCTCGAGTTGGATAAAACATTTGAAGAGCGCGACATCATTAACGCCCAAGTGGTTCAAGCCATTGATGAAGCAGCCCTGAACTGGGGTGTCAAAGTGCTTCGCTATGAAATCAAGGACTTGACCCCTCCCAAAGAAATTCTTCATGCCATGCAGCAGCAAATCACTGCCGAACGTGAAAAACGTGCATTGATTGCCGCCTCCGAAGGTCGCCGGCAAGAGCAAATCAACATTGCCACTGGCGAGCGTGAGGCCTTTATTGCCCGTTCCGAAGGTGAAAAACAAGCAGCCATCAACCGGGCACAAGGCGAAGCCTCCGCTATTTTGGCCGTGGCAGAGGCCAATGCGCAGGCGATCGAGAGGGTGGCTTCTGCCATCTGTCAGCCTGGTGGTGAGCAAGCGGTTCAACTGAAAGTGGCCGAAAAATCGATCGAAGCCTACTCCAAGGTGGCCGCAGATGCCACGACCACGCTGATTGTTCCCAGCAACATGACCGAGGTGTCCGCCCTGCTCGCATCAGCCATGAAAATGGTTCATCTTCAAAAACCTGTCTGATGCATCAGTGCATGGTTTAACCTGAGATTCCTCGGTTGACGGGTGCGATTCAAAGCGATGTGGAGCAGCCAACCGGGCAGCATACAAAAGACGAGTTTGACGAATGTGCTCGCCTATTTTTACTATCAAAAAAATAGCTAACTACGCAAGTAGGACGGGGGCTAGAGGCTAATTTGTTATACCAAAAACTCACATCTGGGAGCGCGGGCATCTTGCCTACTGTAGAAGCGGCTTCCAGCCCCTTAGGATATGGTCAATAATAAGTTCCGCATTTGGCTCGTCAGATTTGGGCGCACTGCGTCGTTACAAATCGCTGATGTGGCTAGGCCACACTGCGCGATTTGCGCCTAGCATTGCATCTTTAACTCTGACGGCCAAATGCGAAACTTATTGTTGACCATATCCTTACTGTTACTGCTGAGACGTTGTCGATCTCGGTATTCCTGCTGCCGCGCTGTGCTGCTTTTTGCCATCGGCACATTTCCTATGATTACATGAAAATGTGGCTACTTTATATCGTTACACCGTAACGTCATTGAAATTTGAACCACGCCTCCGCAAAGGCGGCATCTTGCATGTGAGTCGCTTTCATTCTTCAAAAATCAAACACATCCTTATGAATCCTGATGCACATCATGTATGGCGCGCACCGCGTTGGGCACTGGCCGTTTTGTTGGCCATGCTGGCTATGCTGGGGCCATTTTCCATTGACACCTACATTCCGGCATTTTCAGGCATCGCGCACTCACTGGCTGCTTCGCCTGTACAAATGCAGCAAACGCTCTCGGCCTACCTGTTTGGCTTTGCATTCATGAGTTTGTTTCATGGCGCACTGTCCGACAGTGTGGGGCGCAGGCCGGTGGTGTTGTGGGGATTGGCGGCTTTTACGCTGGCGTCAATGGGGTGTGCCTTGTCGCAAAGCATTGGGCAACTTATTTTTTTCCGTGGTGTACAAGGCCTGACCACAGGTGCCGGCATTGTGGTGTCGCGTGCGGTGGTGCGCGACATGTTCCCACCTGCACAAGCCCAAAAGGTCATGAGCCAGATTACCATTTACTTTGGTGTGGCACCAGCCATTGCGCCCATGATAGGTGGCGTGTTGTTTGACCGCCTGGGGTGGCACAGCGTATTCTGGTTTTTGACCGGTGTGGGAGCGCTGCTGTGGGCAGCCAATTACCGATTGCTGCCTGAAACCTTGCATGTCACACATCGCCAGTCACTCAAGTTCAGCAACTTGATGCAGGGCTATTGGAAACTGGGCAAAGACCCGCGCTTTGTGCTACTCACCCTGGCCAGCGGCATTCCATTCAACGGCATGTTTTTGTATGTGTTGTCTGCCCCGGCCTTTTTGGGTGAACACCTGCAATTAGCCCCCACCCAGTTTTTCTGGTTTTTTATTTTTTCCATCAGCGGCATCATGAGCGGCGCGTGGATGAGCGGTCATCTTGCCGGAAAAATTCTCCCCTCGCGGCAAATACGTTATGGATTCACCATCATGCTGGTCATTGCCCTCATCAATCTGGCAGCCAATGCCCTGTTCCATGCCCACGCAGCATGGGCCATGTTTCCCGTGGCTATTTTTGCGATGGGCTGGGCAATGATGGTGCCGGTGGTCACGCTGCTGGTGCTAGACCTTCACCCCGACCGCCGTGGCATGGCCTCATCACTGCAAGCCTTTGTAGCCTCCAGCGCCAACGGAGTGGTGGCCGGTGTCATAGCGCCACTGGTGATGCACTCCACATTGGGACTGGCCGCAGCTTCTTTGGGCATGATGACCATTGGCTTGGTGGCCTGGATCGGACTGCGCTGGAAATGGCCTGAGGTGGGGGGAAAGGTTTAAAGATAGGGAACAATAAGTTCCGCATTTGGCTCGTCAGATTTTGAGCGCACTGCGCTGTTACAAATCGCTGATGTGGCTGGGCCATACTGCGCGATGTGCGCCTGGCATTGGCATCTTTAACTTTGACGGCCAAATGCAAAACTTATTTCTGACCATATCTTAGGTGTCAAATCGGCCTCTAACCCTTGTCCAGCTTGCATAAGTAGCTATGAATATAGAAGCATTTCTCAGCACTTCCAAACCATACTCGGCATCCTTATTCATCATCGTCATCGTCAGCCAAATCTGGCCATATTTCTTCAGGCATCAATGTTTTGGGATGGCGGCGGCCCGATCGAATGGTGACTGAAAGCACATCGGCAAGGGTCAGTGAATCGTCTAGATCGTCATCATCACTCTCACGTGTATCATCGTCAATCTCAAGATGCGGGTTAAACATCTCAAACACTAACTGCATGATGCCCATCAGCATGTCTTCGTCCTTGAAGTCGTCACTGTCCAGACACGTCACAACCGACAGGGCACGCAGGTTGATCAGCGTCGTAGTCAGCCATTCCGTGCAACCGGCGTAACCGATCACCCAGCGGATTTTTGCGCTTTCCATGCCGATTTCGATGGTGTCGGCCTGAACACCCATTTCAAAACTGTCCAAAATCAAACCGATAACTTTGCCTTTGCCCAAACTCTTGATACGATCAAACACCGTTTTCACGTTCATGGTACAGACGTTTTTGGAACCGCCAAAACATGAAGCAGCGCCGTGATTGGCAGCGACATACACAATCAAATGCTCCACATCGTCGAGCTTGTCTGTATCCAACAGGTTTTTCAGCGCCTGGCCAAAACTGCTACTGTCTACAAAAGTGGCGAAAAAAACCGGCAAGTCTTCGTGGCGCGACAGTACATCCACAAAAGGACGAACCGAGTTTTGAGCGGGGTCTTCGTCCGGTAGTGGCCACAAAGGCTGTTCGAGGACTAAAACGGCATAGTTTGATGTTTCCATGGTTGATTCCTAAGGGTTATTGCAGGCGGATTGCCAATATACGATGAATGATAATGCATTGATGCGCCATAAAATTTCTGATGAATCACCTGAGTTTGGCACGCGTTATTCATGGAACTTCCGTCGCGTTGTACTCATGTAATGGCATCATTTGGTGATAGTACCTGGCCCTGGGTCGTTTTGTTGCTGGTGGCTGTTGGTGTTTATGTGCTGGGGCTAGGTGGTCAGTATGTGCCTACCAACGGCGATGAAATGGTGTATGCCCACATAGCACGACTCACCGCTGCTAGCGGTCATTGGCTGCCATTGGTGTCCGATATTGACCACATGCGCAATACCAAGCCCCCACTGCTTTTCTGGCAGGCCATGGTGGCAGGCAGCCACCACTGGAATATGGTCGCCCTGCGTTTTCCAAGCGTTCTTTATACATTGCTTATCGCCAGTGCCATTGGACTAACCCTGCACCGCATCACCCTTGATGTGCGCCAGGCTTTGATGGCCGCCTGCATTTATTTGGCGTTTTATTGCACATTCCGGTTTGGCCGCACTTATTTGACCAGTGCGCCTGAGACATTTTGGCTTGGCCTGCCGATGTTTGTATTGCTGTGGTTTCACAATCGTTCCTTGGGCTGGCTGGCCCATATTGGGTTGGGTTGTGCGATGGGCATAGGGCTGGCTTACAAGTCATTTGCGCTGGTTGTTCCTGCCGCTGCCACACTGTGGTTGGCACAAATCACCGCTATGCCCCCTGTGAATTGGAAAAATTCTTTTGAAGTAAGCCTTAAGACCTTGACAAGCGCCCTGATTGCTTTGGGCATTTTTGGATTATGGTTTGTACTTGATCCCAACCCCTCTGCGGTGTGGCAAGAATTTGTGATCAATGAAAACGCAGGCAAAATGAACAACAGCGCGGGCTACTGGCACACCGCGCTTTTGGGTGGCGGCTTTAGCATTTGGGCTCAAGGCTTGGGCTATGTGCAAAACGCAGGTTTGCTGGCCTTCGTCGTCTTGGGGTTCATGGTGTTCGGGCTGCACCAAAGCCTGTATGCCTGGCGATTCAAAACTGCGCTCATCCCACGACACGTCACCCTTTTGCTCATCTGGTTGGGTATCTGGCTACTGGTCTTTATTCTGCCCAGTCAACGGTCAGCCCGCTATTTGATTCCCGCCATGCCTGCGCTGGCCATGCTGCTAACAATCTACTGGCAACGCATTCCCCGTGGATGGTTTGTGTTGTCGCTTCTCATGTGTTCTTTCATGATAGGCCTATTTGGACGCATTGCCTGGGTTGCAGACGATTTGGGTATTGGCAATAGGGCACAGTTCATAATGACTGAACTGGCTGTGATGATCGGTTTCATGCTGGTGTTTTGGGGTGTAGTCAGGGTAAATCAGACGCGCCAATGCACGGTGGCGGCCACCTTGGTCACTTTTGGCGTTTTTGGATTGACAACCGCACCCTTTGATGGGCCATCGGGTACATACAGCATGACGAGCCAAATAGCCGTTCAAAAGAAGCGCATTGCCGTACCCAGCAATTTCAACGGCCAGTTTGAACGCTTTGAATTTTTATTGCCCGGCAATCAACTGCTACCTTATGACACTGAAAAACAAGCAAATAACGCACAAGATTTGCAACGCCTGTTGGCAACACATGATGCAGTGGTCTGGCTACAAACTCGTCATGAAAGCACAAAACCACCTGGTACATTGGGCTGCAGAACACTTGGCGAACGCTGGGTCATCAAAGGCAGACATCGCGATGACGAAATCACCCTGTCCAACCTCTGGCAACCAGAGCAGTGGTTATTCCAGCGCGAATGGCTGATATCCACCCTTTGATCATGACCATCAACACCCGCCTTAAGGATGTGGGAAGCCAATATAACAATCGGTCAAATGGGAAATCTAGGTTTAATCATTCTTTCCTTGATGCTGAGAATGATGGATTTTCCGATCTGTTGCACTTCAGTAGGGTCAACTTGGTTCAGTGTACTGATCTCACTTTCGAGTTCTTCTCGTTTGGAGCGTGAAAGGCACGCCATTATCTTGTCTTTGACGTTATCCTCTTGTATGGTGCTGATCAGTTTGGCGAGATCATAGATGTCGCAGTGGGAAATGACATCGAAAATTGATTTTTGGTCGGCAAATTCGATATCACTGATATCGGTGAAGTCTTGCGGAGACTTAATTTTTCGATCTGCAAAAAACTTGCGCCCTTTGTCGTTGAGTAACCGCATAATTTCGCTTTTGCGGAATGTAAAAATATCTTGGGCAAATTCACTGCTGCCCAGCTTTTTGAGGAGGGTGGAGCGATCAACATCTACCAGAGCGGAAAATTCATCCACACTAATGTATTCATAGTCAAGATTACCGTGATCCTTGTGCGTTCTGGATACCATGCGTGCCTGTCTGAGAATGTCCTTTGGGGCGAAAATGACACGCTTGCCCTCGCCATTTTCATCTGCAATACGAACCAGGTGAAGCATGGCCAGCTTGCCAATGCTTTCACGGATATGTACATCGGCGTGGCCAAACAGAACACGTGCGCTGACGAAGACATCGCTCAACATAGGTTTGGCCAGCGCAGAATGTGAATGATTCGCATCGGCATCGGCCTTTTGCTTGCCAATATCCGCTATACCGAGGAGATAAAGCAACTGCGCATAAATCAAAATGTCGGGCTGATAGTTGATCCGAGTGGCGATCAGTTCATTGTCCACGGCAGATTGCTTGGCTAGTGTGCATAAAACGCCGCGCATCAGCTTGGGCAATCTGTGTAGTTCTTCGTCAAGTTTGTCATTTTCAATGAGGTACAGCTCACAGTAAGTACGGGCAGAAGCATTGGTGGCGCGGCCTCTGTTGAGTAATCGCGAATCCATGCCAAAGCACTGTCCCTTGCCCAATGTCCTGATCACTACCCGTTTTTCCTCACGAATCACATAGAAGTCGACCTCACCCTCTTTGATCACATACATGTGACTGGAGCACATTCCTTCGGTATAGATGACATCGCCGGCGTAGAAGCGTTGCTGCGTGAAATGATCGTCTTCGTCGATAGGCATCGACATACCATCGTCTTTTATTGCCTTATTCATCCCAAATTGGCTCCTTGTGAAATTTCCATCTCGATCTGTACATGATCTGGTAATCGAAAAGATCGAACACGGCCAAAACTCCAAGACTTCCGTTCTACCAGGGCAACCACGAATGATGATCTACCCGGTAGATCGGACTGAAGTCCGTTCCACTGCGCCATCTCATCAGGTTGAGTCTTTCACACCAGTCACCCTACCCGTGAATGTCATTTCACGTCATATACAACATATTTTAGAAAATTTTATCAATTCTAAGCATATTTAGGTAATTCCTCAAAAAATTTGGCCCATCAGAGTTGGGATGCAATGCCAGGCGCAAATCGCTCAGTGTGGGCTAGCCACATCAGCGATTTGTAACGACGCAGTGCGCCCAAATCTGATGAGCCATATCCTTAGTCATCTACCTGCATTTCACCGACCGAGCAAAACCTTCAACACGTTTTGAAGCCGATGTGCCAAGTCAGGTTCAAATGTGCAAGACAGAACGGTGGCGGTATCTTTGCCCCAGGTTTGCGCAGGCGCTGGGTCGTTGCGACGCGTGAGCAACTGCAATTGCAACAAGCGCAGCGCACTCAAATGGTCGGCTGGGGTGGGAGTTTGGGCGGCTAGTTCCAGTCGCAAAATGGCTGTTTTGGCATCACCAGACGGTCTCTGTGAGATAGCTTTTACCCAGTCACTGCGCACTACTGGCAAGACGCTGCTGCCAAAATCTTGCACAGTAGGCATTTGCCCTGCATCACGCTTTTCCCAGGCGTTAAGGAGTTGGGTAAGCGCTTCACCGTGAGCTTGTGCCGCGAGACGACGCAGAGTCAACTGAGCTTGCTCCAGAGCTTCACGCTGTGCCTTGAACGCAGCATCTCCCAAACGCGGCGCATCCAAACGTTCACCCGTTCGGTCTGCAGGGGTATCACGTCGTCGGCCTCGATCGTCTGTTTTAGCACCAGAACGTGTTTCATGCAGGCCACCACGGCCAGCGTCGCGCCCACCCTCACGATCGCCAGAACGTGAACCCTCTTTATGGCCTGAAGGCATTGGCGCACTGCGTGCATTATTGCCAGGGCGGTCATCGCCTCTCATGGCCACCACAGCTTTGCGCGCAGGCATCGGCGGGTTCTCTGCAGTGGTTTGTTGCATTGCATCAGGATTGTCTGGCGACAAGATTTCAGAATGAGTAGTATTTTCTATACTATCAGTAGCTTCCTGCGCTAGTGCCACGGGAGCTACAGGCGTTTTCTCATGAGATGATTCAACGGCGCAAGCGACCACGGCCAAGGCTTGTGCCTGGCCTTTAAGAGCGGCATCAAGAGCGGCCATCGCACCTCGGATGGCCTTTGCATCGCCCGCTGCATTGGCTGCTTGCAGTGCTTTGGATGCATCCAGAACCACGCGGTCACGTTCATTCAGTGCGCTTTGGGCTTTTTCACGCTCTGCTGTCTTGCGCTGAAATGCATCATCAATGGGCTTGCGAAATGAATCCCACAGTTTTTGATCATGGCGGCGATCCATCGGGACACGATGGGCTTCAGCCTGCCAGCGCTGTTGCAGTGCCTTGATGGCATCAATTCGTAAAACAGGCTCAGTTCCCAAAGCTTTGGCTTCTTCAATCATGGCATGGCGTGCGGTCAGACTTTGCTTTTGCAGCGATTGCAATGGTGCGGCCGCTTCATTCATGGCAGTCTTCCAAAGTGGGTGCAATTCGGCGTATATTTTCTCACCAACATGACCCGATTCACGCCAGCGATTGTCAAACTGATTCAATACATGGGCAAAACCTTTCCAATCATCGTCAAGAGCCATCTGATTGGCCGCAGACCAGGCATTGACTTCGTCAATGAGTGCCAGGCGCTGAATACGATGTTCAGTGGTTTCCGCCTTGATTTTTTCAAACCAGGCCTCGACCACTTGATACGCTTCGTTGCAGGCATCGTCAAAACGCTTCCATAAAACGTGGTTGGGAACGCCTCCTTGATCGGTTAGCTTCCACTGATCGCGCAATTGGCGAAGGGTTTCTTGCATTTTGCGACCGCCGATGGCCTGACCAGGCGGGCGGTTGAGCAAGTCCTCAGCCTTGGTCACCAGTTCCTCACGCAATTGATCGGCACGCCAGCGTTGCCATCCTTCAAGGTCGCCCGCCGCAGTCAGTGCGCCATGAGCCTGATTTTCCAGCTTCTCATCGATAAAACGACCATACTCTTTGAGCGTACTGCGCAGTGCAGTGGACGCTGCACCGACAGCTTTACCATGCCCTTCTGCCATCTCTTGCTCTAATTTCAAGAGTGCTTCATGCACAAGGGACGTGGCTTTGGCCTTGATTTCAGGGTCAATTTGATTTTTAGATCCCTTGGCGGATGGCAGTAAAAGTCCGCGTGCCAATCGCAATTCGTCAGCCCACACCGGCACGTCAGGCAAGGCGGCATGGACATCTTCTGCTGCCAAAGCGGTCTGAGCCAAAGCACCCCTGAAGGCATCCCATACCAGGATCAATTGGGCTTGCGACGCCTGCAACAATGACGGAAATTTGACATCGACGCTAGGCCAGTCCCTATCGTTTGTCAAGGTTGTGGCCTCGGATAGCCAGTTTGCGACATCTGAACTGATAAATTCCTTAACCACTTTTGCGTCGTGCCAGGGCTTGGTTGAAAGCACTTCGATGCGTTGAGCCAGCAATACGGCTGCTTCCCGCTGCACCTGCACCCTGTGCTGCAGGTCTTCAATGGCGCGCACCCGATCCACCAATCGTGTTTTGAGTTCCGAAAGTGGTTCTTTGCTCAACGGTGCTCCCGCCTTGGCCGCATCGCGCTGCCAAGCCAGAGCATCTGCAAGGTTGAGTTTGGACAATGCCAAAAGTGCTTGCGCCTTGTCAGCCCACTCCAGCGCAATGGTGGCCTGTGTTTTGCTGCGTTTGATATCGTCTAGTTTTTCGCGCAACAGCTTGGAAGCTCCCTTGTCTTTACCGCTAAGTTCCTTGAACACTTGCTGCAATTGCTCTGTCCCTGGGTTGGATGAAAGCCATTCGCGAATGCAGGCCATTCGTGCTCCTGATGTTTGGGCGGAAAACGCACCATATGTCATCGCATCAAGCGGATGAACTGGCAAGGATTTGGCCGGGGCTACAGGATTGGAATCTGATGGGGTGATATTGGAAAAAGGAAACATCGACATCGTGCAACTTGAAAAAAAGCCTGCCGCACAGCAACAGGAACAAACTGTTATTTTCGCCGTGTTTTCATGACTTCCATTAAAAACTTTCGACCCGTATCATTCAAAAATGGTAACTACTTAGGATATGGTCAACAATAACTCACGGTTCGCTGATTTCCAAAGCAAGTTCTTCAGATTGCACAATGGCACTGCTGGTGGTCATGTAGCAGCGGCTTCCAGCCGCTGACGCTGGCAAAGCGGCAAGATGCCGCTTCCACGAGTGCCATGCCTGATTCCAATCATTCAGCTTCTTGCCCAGT
>CAIXMC010000187.1 GCA_903920405.1 uncultured beta proteobacterium | reverse complement strand
TCATTTGTTATGCCAACGCCACTGTCTGATACCGAAAATATAAGCACGGCGTGCTGGGACTGGCGTTCAATTTCGCAAGCCACAATGCGAACAAATCCGTGAGCGGTGAATTTGATGGCATTGCCGACCAGGTTTGAGAGCATCTGACGCAGCCGGTGGGGGTCACCCAGATAGCATGACCCTGCCGGCCCATGCCAGACGGATTCCAGTTGCAGCCCTTTGGCATTGGCAGTTTGGGCAAACAGGGAGCGAATGTCGCCAACAATAGGATCGACCGCAAAAGCAATCGACTCCAGCTTGAGTTTGCCGGCCTCTACTTTAGACAGGTCAAGGATGTCGTTGAGCAGCGACAGCAGCGTGTGGCCTGAATTAAGAATGGTTTGCGCGTACTGCACACGCTTGTCATCCTGAAGTTGGGGCTTCACGAGCAACTGCGCCATACCCAAAATGCCATTCATCGGTGTGCGAACCTCATGGCTCATCGTGGCCAAAAATTGGCTTTTGGCAGCAGTGGCGGCCAAAGCCTCTTGCTTTGCTTCAATCAATTTTTCTTCGGCCATTTTTTGAGCGGAGATGTCAACACAAGACCAAAGTACTTGATCCGAGTTCTCGCCAAACATCGTGCCGGCCAGGTCGAACCAGATCAGACTGCCATCCTTGTGGCGAAATTGAATCGGCGCACGAAACACCTGATGGGCCAAAATCACGGGGTAAACGGCTTCACCCCAAACCAAAAAGGCCTCTTCGCTCTGAAACAGCAAGCGAGTCTCACGCCCCTTGATTTCAAGCCAGTCATACCCCAGCGTTTGTACCAAAGACGGGGTGGCCCAGTGAATATGGCGGCCTTTCGTGATGGCCAGACCCACGACATCACTTTGCAGAATGGCCTGCTGCTCACTCAGCAAAAGAGCAATCCTGTCTTGGGCAGCATGTCGCTCTGTCACGTCGGTAAAACTGCCGACCACACGGACAGGGTGACCCTGTTCGTCACGTTCTACCACGCCGCCACGATCCTGCACCCAGATCGCGCCCTGTTGGCCCACCATCCGGTGATCGGACTGGTAGCTGTCCGTTTCACCCCGCAGCATGGCATCAAGGCGCTGCATGACTCCAGGCTTGTCGTCGGGGTGAATCAATGAGGCAAACGCGTCCACTGTGTCCTGAACTTCACTGGGTTGTAAGCTCAGTCTGTCGTACCATTGCCGGTTATGCACGACGCGACCAGACGGTACGTGCCAATCCCACATGGCCTCGCGCGTGACGTTCATCACATCCTGAAACCGCTGCTCACTCTCAGCCACTTGCCGGTGACTACGCACGATATCGGTCATGTCCTGCGCGACCACCAGTACCTGAAGCTGTCCCAAACTGTCTTGCACAGGGGTTTTGATGGATTTGTAATGCCGGACTTCGCCGCTCTTCATGTCTTGTCTGTCCTCAAAAACAACTTGCGTTTGGCCTGTTGACAAGACGGCCAGCGAACTTTGCCGCAGGCTCTCGGCCTGCGGGGCAGGTACGCCAAAGTCACCGTCCTGTTTGCCCAGCATGGCCTCAGGTGTGGTGTTGTACCGACGGGCTAGTGCCTGATTGACCAAAATAAAATGGCCTTGCGCGTCTTTAAGCATGACCGGGTCGGTCATGTTGTTTATCACTGCGCGCAACATTGTTTCGGCGCGTCTGCGCTGTTCGATTTCCTGCTCGGCGCGCACCAGTGCGATGTTTGTGATTCGGTTGGTGTAATAAGACCACCCTGCGCCTGATGCAAACAAGGTCGTAAAAACGATCCATTGGGTGATGCCAACGCTGTAATCCGGCTGGGGCAGCAGGCCGGCATTTTCTGCCAGGATAAGCCCCAGAATGGCCAGCGAGCTGGCAACAGTGGCCATCACAACGCCACGCCATTGAAACATTGTCCCGATGAGGATGACCCAAAACAGATAGGCAGCAGCAATCGGTGTGCGGGTGGTTCCCAGACTCATAATCGCTGCAGTGAGCAAAATAAAAAGGGGACCCGTCAGACCCAACGTGACCAGAGCGAGCTTGCCGTGGTGCAACATGCGACGAAAGAGCAAAAGCAGAAAGAACCAAACTAAAGCGAAGATCAGTGAGCGGTCTGGAATGTTATGCCCCAGCATAACGCCAACGATGATCATCAACGAACGCAAAAGGCCGAGAATGACAATGACATTGAGCAGGACAGCCCGTCTTGTTTTTACCGGATCACCGTCAAAAACAGGCGGCGCCAGCCAACGCCCGATGGCGGGTATCAAGGTGAATTGAATGTATTTTTTCATTGACTCGATTACTTTGCCGGTTGACTCCGGGTGCGATTCTCTCAAAAATCAGTAAAAACGCACGGATGACAGGCTATGCCTTTCGCCAACAATACAACTAAAATGATAGCAGCTTACGCTTATTCCACGGGCGTTAGAGGCCAAAAACATGGATAAAAAATCAGGCAGCAGCATCTTGATAGCTATGCGCACCAGCATGGCTTGCATGCAAGCTCTGCCAGTGGGTTGATGTGTGGTTTCATTGAACCCGGATTCCTCAGTAGCCCACTCGGGCGCGTAGCGCTCTCACCCAAGGGTGAACTCCATCGAAGTCACAAATATCAATTTTCATAACAGTTTAGTGAAGATAATAAGCGGTCAACTGAGGAAGCCAGGTTGACTACCTGCTACCAGTGGATCGCAGCCTTAGCCTGAAAATCGTGGCACAAATTAGCAATTTTTGATGTGACATTTTCCGAAGGCGGGTTAGTATATGGTCAGCAATAAGTTTGGCATTTGGCCGTCAGAGTTGGGATGCAATCCCAGGCGCAAATCGTGCGGTGTGGCTCAGCCACATAAGCGATTTGTAACGACGCAGTGCGCCCAAATCTGACGAGCCAAATGCGGAACTTATTATTGACCATATCCTTAGAGCGTAACCCAACAATGACTGATGTAACCGTTTAGACCCCGCCACCGTCATTCCCGCGAAGGCGGGAATCCAGACTGACTTTTTGTATCCATGAAGACCAAAATACACTGGATTCCCGCCTTCGCGGGAATGACAACATCTGGGCCAGGTGTCTAAACGGTTACTGACTGATAGCTTGACAGATGAAAAAATCCATATGGAGATAACTATTTGATTGATAAAATTGTCAGGAATTCGAAACACTGTTTTTTAATTTTGAAAGGAATATGTAATGACTCTGCTTAATAAATTTCGTACGTTTCATTGGTTATTTGTAATTGTTTTTCTTTTGATCTATCTTAGCGGAGACGATGGCAGCTTGTTTCATGTAGGGCTTGGCTACTTCCTGGTTGTATTCGTCACCATACGGATGGTCTTTGCCTTCATCAGGATGAAGGGGTTTCCAGTTCTCTATCCATCGTTTAAATATGGAGTTACATCGGTAACAATCAGTACATTACTGTCCATGGCCATATTTTTATTCGCAAGCATCACGTTGATCTCTGGATTGGTCATGGTTGATCATCGCCAGATACTCGGATTTGCCTCTAGCAAAATCGTCACACCTGCCTATGCGGATGACGATAACGACGTTGATCAGGAACAATATCAATACAAAATATCCAGAAAGGATTCTTCCCACGCCATCAGGGAAGTGCATGAAGTTGCAGCAAATCTCACCTTGGGATTAGCAGTCATACACATCCTGTTTGTACTGGTGTATCGTCGTCGTTTCGCACTCTGCATGATCCGAGGATCATCAGGGAACAGTGGAACATAAAGATGATTGACCATATTCCAGGAATTGATGAATAATAAAAACATGGCGACAACGCGCCACTATCCGCTCGCAAACACAACCCCTTGCTCACAAGCGAGGCAGTACACACTTTTATAACGAACTGAAATGGAGGGAACGATTTATGGCAGAACCTGGTGAATGGTCAGCAAAAGGTGCGACTTTGAGCGATGCAACAGCGCTGAAAGAATATGGTGTGAAACTGGATTTTATTGTGACGGGTATCCGGTCTGGCCAACTTGAATATCGGGAATCATCCATCTGGGGGAATCCTATTCTCAGAATTGTGAGAAGTCAGCTTGAAAAATATATTTTGTCCCAACTGGGTAATGATTATCTTGAAACTCAAAAAGCACAAACTGAATTGCGGAAAATAAAAAGTGAAATGACAACGTTGACCAAAAATCTGACCTCTTTAAAGGCACGGCGTTTAACTCTTGAAACCTTTATTTCAACAAATGTTAAAAATGATACTCTTACTTGAAATCAAATTAGTCACTGCGGCAGTTGACACTAACAAATGGTCGTGCGTCATTGAAATAGATGCATCCAATACGCTTGAAGACCTCCATCACATCATCCAAACTGCAGTGGACTTTGACAACGATCATTTGTATGAATTTATGATTGCCAAAACTCCACAAAGCCGTAACAGTATTCGATTTTGTGATGATGACGAAGAAAGTGATAACTCTGTGACTGATCCAACTCTGGGAGAAATTTTTCCGCTTCCTCCAAAAATGTATTTACATTATTTGTTTGATTATGGCGACATGTGGCGTTTCAAAATCTTGTACAAAGGTGCGTCAAAGCGAATGCCCAATGTCACTTATCCGCGCATTATTTCCGAGAAGGGTACAAAACCTGAACAATATGGTCGCTGGGAAGATGAAGAGTAAAAGAGCGGGTATTGATGATGGGTGCGATTCCAAGTGATGTGGGCATTGCACCGACACTAAATAAAAACTCACATCTGGGAGCACGGGCATCTTGCCCGCTGTAGATGCGGCTTCCAGCCGCATTTAAATAAGCGGCTGGAAGCCGCTTCTACGAGCTACAGAGAATTCCACATCACTTTGAATCGCACCCTATTGATGATGGCGAACACATCCAGCCCTGCAAATTTTGTTACAGTTCACAGGGTGGCTTGCTCCACAGACTTTCAGCAAGCAAAGATGAACCGATCACTGTTTATGGAGTCTTCATCATGATTTATAAATTCAAGTCTCAGGCCGCTGCTGATGTCATCATGCTGGAAGTTAGTGGCGATCACATACTTTTCCTGCTTGGCCGTGAACCTTCACCTCAGGGCATCATCACGGTAGAGCAGATACCTGCCGCTATCGCTGCACTGGAAAAGGCTTTTGATGTGCATCTGGCAGAGACAATTCACGACGACAAGCCACTCTTACCACAAGAAGACAGTGAAAACGACGGTGTCACAATTTATCACCGCATCACCCCATTTCTCGAATTACTAAGGACCAGCGCACAGGAGGGCAAGGATGTGGTCTGGGGCGTGTGAGATTGCCTTTTTATCGGCCCAACAGCTTCATCGACGTGCGCCTGGATGTGTTGCCCCTGACGGATGCACACGGCAGGCAAGATGACATCCATGACCAACATGACAGAAACCAACAGGGTACGCGAACAATTGGCAGCATCCCATGAGCGTTTTACCACTGTACTGGAAGCCCTCGATTCTTCCATTTCAGTTGTTCCTTTGGGGTCGGATGAAATTTTGTTTGCCAACACCTTGTATCGGCAGTGGTTTGGGTCATGTGCGCTGGGTCATCTGCAACTGATCTCCCAGACCAAAATGACGGTTACAGATCACCATGATGACATCCATGACACCACCAATGCGCCAAAGAAGCCTTTGGTTCACAAGGAAATCAGCAACGTAGAGGTTTACTGGGGCAGTCTGGGGCGTTGGCTGGAGGTGCGAACGTCCGTTTTGAGCTGGGTGGATGGCTGCCCTGCCCTCATGGTGATTGCCACCGATGTAACCGCCAGACGACATGCCGAAGAGCAAGCACAACGGGCACAGGCAGCAAGCCGACTGATGGCCATGGGCGAGATGGCCTCCAGTGTGGCGCATGAACTGAACCAGCCCCTGACGGCTATCCACAATTACTGTAGCGGCATGGTCTCACGCATCAAGGCTCAACAAGTTAATCAGGAGGAACTGCTCGAAGCGTTGGAAAAAACAGCGAAACAAGCCCAAAGGGCAGGACAGATCATTCATCGCATTTGCACCTTTGTCAAACGCAGCGAACCTCACCGCAGCGTCTCTGCCATACCCGCCATGGTGGTAGAAGCGGTGGAATTGGCTGATATGGAGTTGCGCCGTTATCATGTCAGACTCGTCCAATCTTTGGCCCCGGGTCTGCCCCACCTTCACATTGATCCCATCTTGATTGAGCAAGTGCTGCTGAACCTGCTGAAAAATGCCGCTGAGTCCATTGATGTCGCCCAGCGCCCCACAGACCAGCGATTGATCACATTGCACGTTGTACAAGCCTTGATTGATGACAAGCCGTATATTGAATTCAAGGTCAGTGACAACGGCCAAGGGATTGCGCCTGAGGTGATGCCCCGTTTGTTCGAAGCGTTTTATTCCACCAAAGCCGAGGGAATGGGCATGGGTTTGAGCCTGTGTCGTTCCGTTGTGGAGTCGCACACAGGGCGCATGAAAGCCGAGAACATCTACAATGAAAAAGTTGTTATTGGCTGTTGTTTCACGTTTTGGCTGCCTGTAGCAGGTGTGCTGACCCTATTCTAAAAACACTGCACATCGAGGATTTTGCATTGACCATGAGTTTGATTCCCAAAAAAGGGACGGTTTATGTTGTGGATGACGACGAAGCTGTTCGTGATTCCTTGCATTGGCTGCTAGAAGGCAAAGATTTCATGGTGCGCTGCTTTGAGTCTGCTGAAGCCTTTTTGCACCGTTACAACCCTTTGGAAGTTGCTTGTTTGATGGTTGATATTCGCATGGCCGGCATGACCGGTCTCGAACTACAAGACTGTTTGCTTGAAGCTCGCTCGCCCTTGCCCGTTGTCTTTGTCACCGGCCACGGGGATGTGCCCATGGCTGTGGATGCCATGAAAAAAGGGGCGATGGATTTCATCCAGAAACCTTTTGATGAAGAGCAGTTGGTGACTTTGGTGGATCGCATGCTGGAACAAGCCAAAATGTCTTTTGCAGGGATGCAAAGCGCAGCCCATCGTGAAGCCATGATGTCGCGCTTGACCGCACGGGAAAACCAGGTGCTTGAGCGCATCATGGCAGGCCGTTTGAACAAACAAATTGCCGATGACCTTGGCATTGGCATCAAAACAGTCGAAGCCCATCGCGCCAACATCATGATGAAGCTCAAGGCCAATACGCTTGCAGACATGTTGAAAGTGGTTTTGACATCCAACAACATCAAACCCTAAATGCTATTTATTATATAGCTACTCACGCCCGTCCTTATTGGGCTAGAGGCCTTTTTTATAGATCATCTTTCCATGACTTCTTCTTCACCTTCAGCCCGTATTCTTGACGGCACAGCCCTGTCCAAAACGCTTCGTACCGATGTCAGCGTTCGGGTACAAACACAAAAGGCACGTGGTATCACGCCAGGTCTGGCCGTTGTTTTGGTGGGTGAAGACCCTGCCAGTCAGGTGTATGTTCGCAACAAGGTCAAGGCTTGCCAGGATTGCGGCATTCATTCGGTACTTGAAAAATACGATACCAGCATGACAGAGTCTGCCCTGCTGTCACGCATGGATGCCTTGAACCACGACCCCGCCATTCACGGCATTTTGGTGCAGTTGCCCTTGCCAAGGCACATTGATGCCATCCGCGTGATTGAAGCCATTTCACCTGCCAAGGATGTGGATGGTTTTCATGTGGCGAGCGCAGGAGCATTGATGACGGGTTTGCCCTGTTTTTTTCCCTGCACACCTTATGGCTGCATGAAACTTCTAGAGTCCATGGACTACCGTCTTCAGGGCAAACATGCTGTGGTGATTGGTTGCAGCAACATTGTGGGAAAACCCATGGCGCTGATGCTGTTGCAAAAAAATGCCACCGTCACCCTGTGCCACAAGTACACGCAAGACCTCAAAGCCATGACACTATTGGCGGATGTGATTGTGACGGCAGTGGGCAAACGCAATCTTCTGACGGCTGACATGGTCAAACCCGGGGCCGTGGTGCTCGATGTGGGCATGAACCACACGCCAGAGGGGAAACTGTGTGGCGATGTTGATTTTGAAAGTGTTCGCCAAGTGGCCGGCGCCATTACCCCCGTGCCTGGCGGTGTTGGCCCCATGACCATCACCATGCTGCTGGTCAATACGCTTCTGGCAGCCGAACATGCAGCCATCCCTGTTTGAAAAGAATCCCATGCTCAATCCTTTGCTCTCTTTTGACGACCTGCCGCTGTTTGACCAAATTTGCCATGAACATGTTGAACCAGCCATAAAGCAACTGCTCGACATCGCCAATGCGGCACTTGAAACGGTCACAGCGCCAGACTTTGCAGCCGACTGGAACGCTATTGCCATGGTTTTGGATGTTGCCACTGAACGACTCACGCGCGCATGGGGGGCTGTCACCCATTTGAAAAGCGTTGCTGACCATCCTGAATTGCGCCAGGCCTTCAATGCTGTTCTGCCTTCTGTGACCTGGTTTTATACGCGCTTAAGCTCTGATGAACGCCTGTATGCAAAATACAAAGCCATCGCACCTCACACATTGACACAAGAGCAAACTCGTTCGCTCAGCAATGCACTGCGCAACTTTGTGCTAGGCGGCGCCCAACTGCAAGGTGACGATCGCACACGGTTTGCAAAAATTCAAGACCGTCAGGCTGCAGCCAGTCAAAAATTCAGCGAAAACGCGCTCGATGCCACCGATTCATTTGCGTACTATGCCTCATCTGAGGAGTTGGATGGTGTTCCTGTTGACATCGTCCAAACTGCGCTCTCAGCAGCAAAAGCTGAGGGTCAAGAGGGCTACAAACTCACCTTAAAAATGCCATGCTACTTGCCTGTGATGCAGTTTTCCAACAACCGTGCCTTGCGTGAAAAGCTCTACCGTGCTTATGTCACCCGCGCATCCGATCAGGCTGATGAAGGCAGTCGTCAGTTTGACAACTCTGCCCTCATCACCGAACTGCTCGCCTTGCGTCTTGAAGAGGCCAAGCTATTGGGTTATACCAATTTTGCCGAGGTCTCGTTGGTGCCAAAAATGGCCGAGTCACCCCAGCGTGTTATCACATTTTTGCGAGATTTGGCCGCACGGGCACGCCCCTACGCAGAAAAAGACGTGTCTGAACTTCGAGCCTTTGCTCTTGAACAGTTGGGCATGGACAACCCGCAGCCCTGGGACTGGCCTTAC
Source organism: uncultured beta proteobacterium (assembly GCA_903920405.1). Taxonomy (GTDB): domain Bacteria; phylum Pseudomonadota; class Gammaproteobacteria; order Burkholderiales; family Burkholderiaceae_C; genus Rhodoferax. The sequence continues at coordinate 14 of CAIXMC010000187.1, read as the reverse complement.
TTGAGCGAACAACT
>CAIXMC010000186.1 GCA_903920405.1 uncultured beta proteobacterium | reverse complement strand
TGCGGGGTGTCGCACCACCAAATCCAAATCACTGGCTTCATGGTGATCGCCATTGACGCGGCTGCCATAAGCCCACACTTCGGCCTGTGGCAGGTATTTCTGCAATATCTCATGAACTATTCTCAAGTAGCGCTCAGGCAGATGCAAATGCGTTAATTCAGGCATCGGTCGCCTTGGCATCTGACCTATCTTGAAGCAAGCCAATAATGACCCGTACCACCCGTGCGTGGCAATGCACGTTGATTTGGCCAACGGTACGCTGAAACAGGCTTTCATGCGCGGTGAAGAGTTTGCCTGCTCGTGCAAAGCTCACACGTTGCAAGCCACCATCAGCAAAATCTGAATCCTCAATCCTGATTGCGGACGAATCGGTATAAGGATTGCTGGTGATTTGGCACAGTATCCAGTCGCCTCTTCCTGCATTAGCCAACACCAAAGCTGGGCGTAGCTTGCTTGCACTGAGGTCAGAGAATGGGAACGGTACCAGGACTACTTGACGGGTTGCAAATGCGCCCATGCTGCATCCTCCTCTTCGCGCAGCCAGTCGTGTGCCAGTGCGGGTTCACTTAAAGTGGCACCGCACAATGCGGTATCGGGCAGTGCAGACTCTTCGGTGAATGTGACCAACACTCTGCGGGGTGTCAGTGGTTTAGTGGCAATCCAGTCCAAAAATTGAAGATGCCCGTTTGGTTGTAGCACGGCCTCATAGGTTTGCATCATGGCAGTTTCTCCTTGATATTGCTTCAAAATTCATACCCCAACCCTCCCAGTTTTTGCCGAATCAACACGTCAAGCTCTGCGCCTTTGGCCATCTGCTCGCCCAGCTTTTCGGTGAGCTGCTGCATTTTGGTGGCAAAGTCTTCGTCGTTGTCTTCGACTTCTTCTGCGCCCACATAGCGGCCAGGGGTTAGAACATGGCCGTGCTGGGCAATTTCACTCAGCTTGACGCTTCGGCAAAAGCCGGGGATGTCCTGGTAGGTGCCCTCACCCCGACCCTCTCCCGCAGGGCGAGGGAGCGATACCGGTTCGCCCCGCCAGGCGGCCACGGTGTTGGCTAGGCGTTCAATCACGGCATCGGTCAGTTCAGACTGGATGCGGCTGATCATGGAGGCTTGTTTGCGAGCGTCGATGAACAGCACTTCGCCCTTGCGTCGATTCTTATGCTTGACCAGAAACCACAGGCAGGCCGGTATCTGGGTGTTGAAAAACAATTGCCCGGGCAGCGCCACCATCACTTCGACCACGTCGGCCTCAACCATCGCTGCGCGAATCGAGCCTTCAGAATTTTGGCTGGAACTCATCGAGCCATTGGCCAGCACAATGCCTGCGCGGCCTGATGGTTTTAGGTGGTAAAGCATGTGCTGCAACCAGGCGTAGTTGGCATTGCCGGGCGGAGGGTCTCCATACACCCAGCGAGGGTCGGCCATCAGGCTGCCGTGCCACCAGTCGCTGATGTTGAACGGTGGATTGGCCAGAATAAAGTCAGCCCGTAAATCAGCATGTTGGTTGTGGGTGAAAGTGTCAGCGGGTTCACGTCCCAGGTTGAAATCAATGCCGCGAATGGCCAGATTCATCGCCGCGAGCCGCCAGGTGGTGGGGTTGGCTTCCTGACCAAATATGGCGACATCGCCCGTCCTGCCTCCATGCGCCGCTATGAATTTTTCACTTTGAACAAACATGCCACCACTGCCACAGCAGGGGTCATACACCTTGCCATGGTGCGGCGCCAGAATGGCAACGAGGGTGTTGACGATGGAAGCGGGCGTGTAAAACTGCCCGCCTCGCTTGCCTTCGGCACTGGCAAACATGCCCAGAAAGTATTCATAAACCTGCCCCAACACATCACGCGCCGCAGCAGGGTTATCGCCAAAACCAATGGC
>CAIXMC010000185.1 GCA_903920405.1 uncultured beta proteobacterium | reverse complement strand
ATACGGCAAAAAAATATCTAGCGCTTAGGATGTGGTCAGTAATAAGTTCCCCATTTGGCTCGTCAGATTTGGGCGCACTGCGTCGTTACAAAATCGCGGCTTCCCACTTAAGGCGGGACCAATGCAATATAAATGGGTTACGTTTGATTCGCTCACGTGGTTTTCTTGGCAGGGGAAGCTCCCCCCATTTGGCTGATTAGCCGTAACAAGCGCAGGGAGCTGACTTAAGCTCTGTCCCGCCTTAAGTGGGAAGCCAAAAACCAAGTCCGTACAATGCCCCACCTTGCACCATGACCACCCTGCTGATTACCCTACCCCTCGGTCCACTGGATACCGCCACGCAGTTTGAATATATTCTCAGCACTGACGGCAATTCAGTGACTACACACGCCTGTGGACAGTTAAATTTATTACCCACACTGCCTGATAAACAAGCTGATGTTGTTGCTTTGGTGCCTGCCCAGGCGCTATCTTGGCATCTGGTGCATTTACCCAAAGGCAGTTTGCTTCGCAACTGGATGACTGATCGTGGGGCTAGCCGTTTGCGCGCTATTTTGGAAGGTTTGCTTGAAGAGCAACTTTTGGATGACCCATCTGAACTGCATTTGGCCATTCAACCTCAACCCCACGCTGACCAACCCCTGTGGGTGGCTGCCTGTGATCGCGCATGGCTTAAAGCTGGTTTGCAAGCCTTGGCCTTGGCAGGTTATGAAGCCCATCGCATCATTCCAGAAAGTACGCCTGAAACTTCTGCGCATACCCTGTATGTGATGGGAGATGAAGATCAGGCTTTACTGATGGGCGGGTCATCCGTTTTGTCTGCTGATCTCATTCATTTGGGCAGAAGTGTTTTGGTGTGCCCTTTGTCAGCCTCATCAATGGCCTGGCTCAACAGCCAGTCAGACCCCGCTGATGTACCCGAACTGGTGGCTGAACCTGCGGTTGCCACCCTTGCCGAGCATCTGTTCAAGCGTCCTGTCACTTTGCAGCACAGGTCTGTTCGATTGCTTCGGGCAGCCCAAACCCAGTGGGATATGGCACAGTTTGATTTGCAAAATACCAGGCGCGATCGACGCTTTGCCTACCTGATGCAGGGGGCTACCAGCGTGCTGCGTGCGCCTCGGTGGCGACCTGCACGGTGGGCGATGGTTTTGCTTGTGCTGTGCCATGTGATCGGTCTGAACGCTTTTGCCTGGCGTGAGCAAACTGCGCTGCAAACCAAACGCCTGGCAGTTCAAAATGTATTGACCGATACCTTTCCCAAAATACCTGTGGTGGTGGACGCGCCCGTGCAAATGGCGCGTGAAGTGGCCGCCCTGCAACGTTTGAGCGGTGCCGTCACGGAGTCTGATCTTGAAATTATTTTGGCATCATTTTCGGCTGTAGCGCCCGCTGGTATTGCATTGTCAGCTATTGATTATGTAGCTCCCGAACTGCGAATCAAATGTTCTGCCCCTTCTGCACCTCAACAGTCTGCCATGATTTTTGCGCTCCATCAACAAAGGTTGGCGGCTCAATTTGATGGCACGCAATGGGTTATTCAACCGGTGGTCAAACCATGAACTGGCTGTCATCTCTTCAATCGCGCTGGGCCAATGTGTCTGCGCGTGAACAGCGTTTTCTGTTCGTGGCGACTGCTCTGGCAGGTTTTACTGTTGTGTGGTTGACAGCGATTGCTCCGGCACTGAAAGTGCTGAAAACTGCTCCAGCACAACATCAGGCGCTGGATGCACAATGGCAGCACATGCGCCAACTTCAAGCCCAAGTGAAGGATTTACAAGTGAAACCTTCTTTAACGCTTGATGAGGCCAGGCAAGCGGTCGCACTCAGCCTTCAACCCTTGGGCGCAGCAGCACAATTTGCGCACCAGGTCGATCGCTCCACAGTGACATTCAAAGGTATCGGGGGAGACGCGCTGGCGCGCTGGCTTTCGACAGTTCGACAAAATGTCCACAGTACACCCACCGAAGCCCACTTGACACGCAATCCGCAAGGCACCTGGGATGGTTCTGTGGTTCTGGTTTTGGGTGGGCGCTCATGAAACATTCAGTATCTGCCGTCACCCCTTGGCGCTGGGCTGTGGCGGGAGCATTGCTAGGTTTGATGCTGACCGTGATGGTGTATGCCCCCGCGAGCTGGCTGGCTTTTTGGGTGAAACAGGCCAGTGGGGGCCAGGTGCTATTGCAAGAGACAAAAGGCACACTGTGGGCAGGTTCGGCGCGTCTGACGCTCACAGGGGGTGCAGGTAGCCTGGATGCTTCCACCCTGCCCAGCCGATTGACTTGGGATATATCGCCCACACTCACGGGTGTGCGTGTTACATGGCGTGCAAACTGTTGTATGCAGCAAAATTCTCTGATCAACCTGATGCCGCGCTGGGGGGGATGGCAGATGGTGTTGTCTGATAGTCCATCACAATGGCCTGCACAATGGTTAAGCGGTTTGGGAACACCCTGGAATACCATTCAAGTTCAAGGCGACTTAAACCTGACAACACAGGGCATGACCCTCACCTGGTTATCCGGTCGCATGCAGGTGGCAGGTCAAGCGCAGTTGGAGGCCATCGACATGGCCTCGCACCTCTCCACATTGCGTCCCATGGGCAGCTATCGGCTCATTTTGACAGGCGGCAGTTCCCCTGCGCTGTCTCTTTCTACGATACGGGGTAGTCTGCAACTCTCGGGCAGTGGCCAGTGGGTAGGCGGCAAACTTCGCTTTAACGGCGAAGCCAGTGCAGTGCCAGAACACCAGGCAGCCCTGGACAATTTATTAAACATCATCGGGCGGCGTAACGGCGCACGCTCCATCATCAAAGTGGGTTAATCCGGCATGACCAAATTCCATCCAAAACACGTTTTTATTACTATTATTTCAATAGCTATCTATGCACTGTTGACGGGCGTTATAGGCACTTTTCCTATCAATTTATCAGCCCGGACCATCACCAAACCAAAGCACCACAATGAGCCTATCACGCTGAATTTTCAGGCCGCAGACATTGAAGCGGTGGCGCGTACCTTTGCCACCATCACCGGCATGAATGTTGTGGTGGACCCCCGTGTCAAAGGCACCATCACACTGGTCACTGAAAAAGCCGTGAGTCGCTCTGCAGCCATGGGGCAATTTGTATCCGCACTGCGCTTGCAAGGTTTCACCCTGGTCGAGTCTGCCGGCCTGTACAAAGTGGTGCCAGAGGCCGATGCCAAGCTACAGACCGATGGCGTGATCGTCAATGAAGGTGAAGGCCGTGGATCGCCCGTGGGCAACCAGATTGCGACGCAAATTTTCAGCCTCAATTTTGAATCTGCCAACAATCTGGTGCCCATTCTTCGCCCGTTGATCAGCCCCAACAACACCATCAATGCCAACCCTGGCAACAACACGCTGGTGATTACTGACTACGCTGACAATCTTCGCCGTATTGGGCGCATCATTGCGGCGATGGATGTGGCCAACGCCACCGATGTGCTGGTGTTGCCACTTAAACACGCCATTGCATCAGACCTAGCACCTCTGGTGCTCAAGCTGATGGGATCGTCATCTGGCGCAGCTCCAACCAGTCAGGCCGAAACGACGTTCAAAACCACGCTGGTGGCAGAACCCCGCTCAAATGTATTGATTTTGAGAGCATCCAACGCAGCCCAGTTGGCGCTCATCACAGGATTGGTGGACAAACTTGACCAACCCGATGCCGGCGGCGGGGACATGGGCAACATCCATGTGGTTTATCTTAAAAACGCCGAAGCCAGCAAAATGGCCACCACTTTGCGGGCAGCCCTTGCGGGCACTGCTGCATCGACGGGCAGCTCGACCACAGGAAACACAGCCGCACCCGTGGTGACCACTGGCGGGCAAATTCAGGCCGATGTGGCCACCAATTCGCTCATCATCACAGCACCCGAGCCGCAATACCGCCAATTGCGCGCCGTCATAGATCAACTAGATACCCGGCGTGCCCAGGTGTTTGTGGAAAGTTTAATTGCTGAAGTGAGCATGGACAAAGCCGCAGAATTTGGCATTCAATGGCAAGGCCCGATTGGCGATGCTGACAGCGGTGTGATTGGCTTGTTGGGAAGCAACTTTGGAACAGTTGGCAAAAATATCATGAACTTAGCCATTGGTGCTGGAAGCGGAACAGTCACCCCTGCGCGTGGTCTGAATGTAGGCGCAGCGCAAAAGGTCAATGGGGTGTATGTGCTGGGTTTTCTGGCACGTTTTCTGGAAGATTCAGGCAGTGGCAATGTGCTGTCCACCCCCAATTTGCTCACGCTCGATAACGAAGAAGCCAAAATCGTCATTGGTCAAAACGTTCCTTTTGTCACGGGTCAATTTACAAGCACAGGCAGCACCACCAGTGGAACGGTAAACCCCTTTCAAACCATTGAACGCAAAGATGTGGGTTTGACGCTGAAGGTTAAACCACAAATCAGCGAAAACGGCACTGTCAAACTGGTGATCTACCAAGAGGTTTCGAGCGTTTTAGCCTCTACTGTGAACGCCAGCAATGGCCCAACCACCAACAAACGCACCATCGAATCAACCGTTTTGGTTGAAGACGGCAGCATTGTGGTGCTGGGAGGTTTGTTGCAAGACGAGTATTCAGGCAACGAAGAAAAAGTGCCCGGCTTGGCCGATGTTCCCTGGTTTGGCAACCTGTTCAAAAGCGAAGCCCGAACACGCAAAAAAACCAATCTGATGGTGTTTTTACGCCCTGTGGTCGTGCGCGATGCCCGCAGCAGCGAGCGCTTGTCGCTCGATCGCTACGACCTGATGCGCTCAGGCCTGCAAAACGCCCAGCCCGCCAAGAGCAGCGTGTTGCCCATCAACGAGGCCCCTCTGTTGCCACCCGCACCGCCCGCCAAGGCAGCAGTACCTGTGCCCCCTGCACCTGCCTTGATGCCTGCTTCCCAAGCAACGCAGTAGTCGGTTCTTCAGTTTATGCGTTACCCCTTGCCTTACGCTTTTGCGCGTACCCACCAATTGCTTTTGGAAGACGATGACGGGCAATTGACGCTTTGTCTTCACGCCGACTGTTCACCTTCGGCATTGAGCGAGGTTTTGCGCAAATACCCCACAAGCCAATTGCAAACACTGGCCGCCCATGTCCTGATTCAACGCATCAGCGCTGCTTACGCGCAGGGAGAATCCAGTGCTGCTGCCGTGGTCAATGAGGTTGAAAGCGATGCCGACCTGTCTCGAATGATGCAGGACTTGCCGGCCATTGAAGACCTGCTTGAAACCGCAGATGATGCGCCCATCATCCGCATGTTGAATGCTTTACTGACCCAGGCCGCGCGAGACGGTGCCAGCGACATTCATATTGAGCCTTACGAGCGACATTCCAGTGTGCGTTTTCGTGTCGATGGCACACTTCGCGAGGTGGTTCAACCCAACCGCGCACTTCATGCAGCGCTGATTTCACGCCTGAAAATCATGGCCGAGCTGGACATTGCCGAACGCCGCCTGCCGCAAGATGGCCGAATCTCGCTGCGCATTGGCACACGAGCAGTCGATGTGCGCGTGAGCACTCTGCCCAGCGCCCACGGTGAACGAGCCGTGCTGCGACTGTTGGACAAATCCGAAGGCAAACTGAGTCTGGAGGCCTTGGGCATGCAGGGCGAAGTCTTGCGCCGCTTTGAAACACTGGTCGCACAACCCCACGGCATTGTGCTGGTGACCGGCCCCACGGGTTCAGGCAAAACCACCACGCTTTATGCTGCGCTAGGCCGGCTCGATGCCACGCACAACAACATCATGACGGTCGAGGACCCCATTGAATATGAACTCGCCGGTGTGGGTCAAACCCAGGTCAATCCCAAAATTGAACTGGACTTTGCCAAAGCCCTTCGCGCCATTTTGCGTCAAGACCCAGACATCATCATGATTGGTGAAATTCGTGACTTTGAAACCGCCCAAATCGCCATTCAGGCCTCGCTCACCGGCCATCTGGTTTTGGCCACCTTGCACACCAACGATGCTGCCAGCGCCGTGACCCGTTTGACCGACATGGGCGTAGAGCCATTTTTGCTCAGTTCAAGTTTGCTGGGCGTGCTGGCACAACGCCTGGTTCGAAAACTGTGTGTTCACTGCAAACAAGCCAATCACCCCGCAGGTTGCGAGCATTGCGGACACACAGGCTATGCCGGTCGCAGCGGTGTGTTCGAGTTGCTCGCCACAGACGATGCCATTCGCGCCCAAATTCACAACCGTGCTTCTGAAGCCGACATTCGGATCGCAGCACAAGCCGCAGGCATGGTACTGATGCGAGAAGACGGCGATCGCCTGGTGCAATTAGGAATAACCTCGCGCGAAGAGCTGGTGCGGGTGACGCGGGAATGAGCTTGGGGGCACTGGTTCAGTTGAATGGGATTTTGTTATGCTGTCATAGGTATCATAAAGAGTTCGTCCCAAGAGAGCTGCTTATCAAAAATTCCTAGTGCAACAGCTGGAACTTTTTTTGTAGTGAAATGGGTCCGTATGAAATTAT
>CAIXMC010000184.1 GCA_903920405.1 uncultured beta proteobacterium | reverse complement strand
AGATTGCCGTCGCCAGTGCGCACGCTGACGTTGCGGTAATCCAGTCGCCGTAAGCGATCGCTGGCTTGCTGCGCGAGTGCATCAATGACTTCCATCGTATATAAGTGCTTCACCAACTGTGACAGAACCGCTGCCTGATACCCTGAGCCTGTGCCAACTTCAAGCACGATGTGATCTTTCCCAGGTTCAAGCAAATCCGTCATCAGTGCCACGATATAGGGCTGCGAGATGGTCTGCGCGTAACCAATTGGCAACGGCCGGTTCAGGTAGGCCGCAGCGTTTTGTTTCTCAGACACAAAGGCCTCACGCGGCACTTGTCGCAAGGCCAGCATGACCTGTGGCGAGAGCGATGCACGCCCGGTCAGGTACTGTGTATCACGCACTTCCGTGACGATTTCCCGCAGCAGGGTATCCAGTGCAGTAGCACGGTCTTTTCTCATGTCTGCCATCACACCATCATCAAAGCCACCGCCTGCAAACTGCCCAACACAATCGACAGCACTTGCAAAATGACCAGCAAAATCAGCGGTGACAAATCAATACCGCCCACCAAAGGCAAAACGCTGCGAATAGGGACGAGAGCGGGGGCTACCAAACGTTCGATCACATCCGACAACACAGAACGGCTGGGTACCCAAGACAGCAAGGCATAAATAATCACAGCCCCCGTCATGCTTGCAAGTGCCATACGAATCAGCCCAAAAAGAGCCAAAATGGGCACGGCCAGCAAACCGTCCATATCTCCTGCCATCAACCACAGCAGGCCAAATTCAGTCAATTGCAGCAAGTAAGCTGCCACCAGACTGGCACTGTCAAGCTGCCCCAACGGTCGAAACACACGGCGCAGTGGCAGCACCAGCCAGTTAGTCAGAGCAAAAACAAAGTTGGCCAGAGGGTTGCCTGATCGAAGGGACATGGGCACACGCAAATACTGCATATAAAGCCGCAGCAAGCAGGCCCCAGATACAACGCCTACCGCAACTTCAAGCAACAAAGACACAATTTGGTACAACATAGACACAAGGATGATGGTTGAAAATGGCAGCATCATACCTACCCTCTTAAAATTCCTGCATCACAGCCCTATTTTTATTAACCCATGTCAGACCATACTCCCCTACCATCCCCCCAAGACGATAACCAGTTAATGCAAGAGCGCCGTGAAAAGCTCAAAGCCTTGCGCCAACAACAATTAGAGGGTCAAGGTGTCGCTTTTCCCAATGATTTCAAACCTACTGACCATGCTGCAGACCTGGTTGCTGCTTACTCTGAGCATGACACGTTCATGCTTCAGGGCATACAGGCTAAAGTAGCCGGACGAATGATGCTCAAGCGCGTGATGGGCAAGGCCAGCTTTGCCACTCTGCAAGACAGCACTGGGCGCATTCAGATTTACGTTAAACGTGATGATGTGGGTGAAGACACCTATGCCGCTTTCAAGCACTGGGATTTGGGAGACATTGTGGCGGCACAAGGCCATGTATTCAAAACAAAAACCGGCGAACTGTCCATTCACGCCAGCAGCATTCGTCTGTTGACCAAAAGCCTGCGCCCATTGCCGGACAAGTTTCACGGCATGGCTGACCAGGAAACCAAATACCGCCAGCGCTACGTAGATTTGATGATGGACGAGGCCACCCGCCAACGCTTTATAGAGCGCAGTAAAGCAGTCAGCGGCATTCGTGAATTTATGGTGTCGCACCATTTTCTGGAAGTCGAAACCCCCATGCTGCACCCCATACCTGGCGGCGCCAACGCCAGGCCTTTTACCACGCACCACAATGCACTTGACCAACACATGTTTTTGCGAATAGCGCCAGAGCTGTATTTGAAGCGCCTGATTGTGGGTGGGTTTGATCGCGTGTTTGAAATCAACCGCAACTTTCGCAACGAAGGCATCAGTGTTCGCCATAACCCCGAATTCACCATGATGGAGTTTTATGCAGCGTACTGGAACTACCATGACCTGATGGAATTTACAGAAAATTTAGTGCGTGACACTGCCCAAAAAACAAGGGGGACTTTGCAATTAAGCTATGGCGGCAGGTCTGTGGATGTGGCACAACCGTTTGAGCGATTGACCATTCATGAGGCCATTTGCAAATACACACCTGCCGGTCAAACCTTGGAAGATGGAGCGGGTTTGCGCGTGGACAACGTCTTGTGGCTACAGAAAGCACTGTGCAAACTGGGCATGACCGAAGCCAAACATCATCTGTCCACCCGATCTCTCGCCAGTCTGCAAGTGCTGTATTTTGAAGAAACGGTAGAAGAACAGCTTTGGCAGCCCACGTTTATCTGCGAGCATCCCGTTGAAATATCACCCTTGGCGCGTGCCAGCGACACCCGCCCCGATGTGACCGAACGCTTTGAGCTGTATATCACCGGACGTGAATTTGGCAATGGCTTTAGCGAACTCAACGATGCCCAGGAACAAGCCGCCCGTTTTCAATCCCAAGTAGCAGCCAAAGACAGCGGAGACCAAGAGGCCATGTACTACGACCACGACTTTATACGCGCTCTTGAATACGGCATGCCACCCACAGGAGGATGCGGCATTGGCATTGACCGACTCATGATGCTGCTCACCGACAGCGCCAGCATTCGTGACGTGATTTTGTTTCCGGCCTTGCGGCATGAGGTGTGAAAGAACTCAAAAATACCAGTGGGAAGTGGGACGTGGGAAGCAAATACCACTCTCCACTCAATTAGGCCCGTACTAAACTTGCAACAGGTTTTTGAAAGGGCTTGGCCACTTCCAAAACCAAAACCAGAACCACACCCAAACCCAGTGCAGCTCCCAGCCACGACAGCGGTAACCATTCAAATTTAAACAACCTCGCCAGCCACGGCACGTACACGGCCAGCCCTAGTAACAAAAGCGCAGCAGAGCACACTCCCCACAACGTGCGATTGGGTACGCGCAGGCTTTGCCATAGCGAACCGCTGTGCGCACGGTTGGACAAAATCAGTGCCAGGTTGCCTGAAACCAGCGTGGCAAAGGTAAATGCCCGTGCAGCGCCTTCACTCAAATGCCCCAACCCCCACCAGGTAGCAGCCAGCACCAATGCCAGTGCCCCCAAGCCTTGTACAAATGCCCACGCCAGCGTCATGCCACCAAACAATGGCATATGCACATTACGCGGGGGGCGTTCCATCAACTGAGGCTCGTCAGGTTCGTTTTCAAACACCATGGAACATGCAGGGTCTATCACCAGCTCCAAAAAGGCAATGTGCAACGGAAACAATACGGTAGGCCAGCCCAGCAACACGGGCACAAGCGCCATGCCGGCAATGGGAACATGCACCGCCAGAATGTAAGACATGGACTTGCGCAGGTTGTCAAAAATACGCCGCCCCAGCCGCACAGCATGTACCAGGGCTGCAAAGTTATCGTTGAGTAGCACCACAGACGATGCTTCGCGCGCAACATCGGTGCCACGCTCGCCCATTGCCACACCGACATGGGCGCACTTCAGGGCAGGCGCATCATTGACACCATCGCCCGTCATAGCCACGACATCGCCATTGGCCTTGAGTGCTTGAACAATGCGAAGCTTTTGGGTGGGGGCAATGCGTGCGCAAATACTGACGTTGTGAATGCGTTGTTGCAATTGGGCATCACTCAAGGCGGTCAGTTCATCGCCTGTCAGTACGCCCTCAGATAACTCACCTTGAGTTTCCAACCCCGCCTGTCGTGCAATGGCCATGGCTGTCGCGGGGTAATCACCGGTAATCATCACCACCCTGATGCCGGCTCTTCGGGCTTCCTGGACTGCCTGCGGTATCTCGGCACGCAAAGGATCAGCCAGACCTAACAAACCCACCAATTGAAACTCAAAATCATGCTCGATGGCAGGCCAGTCCTGGCCTGTGAAACAGGCGCGCGCCACACCGAGCACGCGTAGCCCTTTGGCCGCCATGGCATTGACTGCACTGGTAATTTGCCTCTGATCATCGGCATTCATGTGGCATAAATCGACAATGGCTTCTGGGGAACCCTTGGCAGCCACAACGTGCGATGTGCCCTCTATGGCCCGCCAGACATGTGACATGGCACGCAATTCAGGGGTCATGCCGTATTGCTGTAGCAGTGTCCAGTCGTGGTGCAAATGCTCGGTGTCTTTCAAAAAATGCTGGCCCAGACGGTGGAAGGCTTTTTCCATCGGATCAAACGGATCGCTCATGCTGGCCAAAATTGAAAACTCCACCAGCGTGTGAAAGCTCTCAGGCAGTTCGGTCGCAGTGGCGTAGTCAATCAGCAAACTTTCGGGCTGTGTTGGGATAGACCCATCCTTTGAGCCATCAGGTGATGTCTGGGGCTGCACATACAGATCGGTAACGGTCATGCGGTTTTCTGTCAGGGTGCCAGTTTTGTCCACGCACAGCACACTGGTTGCGCCCAGTGTTTCGATGGCGGCGATACGTCTGGTTAATACCTTGTGTTTTGACAGTCTCCAGGCACCCAGTGCGGGAATGACTGTGAGCACTACGCTAAATTCCTGCGGCAACAAGGCCATCGCCAAAGCAATGCCCGCCAGAAGCGCACCCATCCAGTCGCCACGCTGCAAGCCAAAAGCTGCCACCAGCAACAAACTGGCCACCAAAGCGGTAATGGCCAGCACTTGCATTAAGCGCGCAGTTTGCAGTCGCAAAGGGGATGTTTCAGTGCCCAATCCCGCCAGCGCCACGCCGATGCGCCCCACTTCACTGTTGCAGCCCGTGGCAGTCACTTGCGCCAAGCCGTGACCACGCACCAAAAGGGTTCCTGAAAACAGAATGGACTGTGAACTTGAACCGACCATTTTGTCAACAGGGACAGGCTCGCCGGTGAGCAAGGATTCATCAGCTTGCACATCTGTGGCGTTGATGAGCATGGCATCTGCCGCCACGCGATCGCCCTCGGCCACAATCAGCACATCGCCGCACACCACATCTCGCCCTGCAATCCGAACAGGCTGTCCGTCACGCAGCACCAAGGCACGCGGGCTGGTCAAATCACGCAAGGAAGCCAGTGCGTGCTCGGTCTTACCCTCCTGGTACAAAGTCAGGGCAAGAACCACCAGTACCAACCCCATCAAAATGAGACCTTCCTGCAAATCGCCCAACAGAAAGTACAGCACACCCGCACCCAACAAGAGCGAAAACATGGGATCTGACAATGTTTCGCGAATAATGCCAAACAAACCACGGTGCTGGTCGGAGGGCAGTACGTTGGGGCCATCCTGCTGGAGTCGCTGATGGGCTTGTTGTGTACTCAAACCAGCAGCAGACAAATGGACAGCCGTATCGACGGCATCAGGGCGATGTGGGTGATTCATGTCAAACTCACTGATAGATATGGAGATGGGATTGTCACTTGGGAAGTTGGGAGAATCACATCCCTTAAATGATGAACAATAAGTTTTTTACCTAATAATTTCAAAAAACGTAGCACTCAACGCAATACCAGAGCGCGTTAGAACCGAATTTTGTATATTTTTTGACGTAGAAAACTTATCCGTTAAGCGCTTATCTTGACCTTTTGATCACAAACAATCAACGGTCGTTTTGGGGAAACCGTCTGGGCGTATCACGCGGCACAAACACCTTGCCTGCGGGCTTGGCAAAGGCGGGCTTTCCAAACGCTGGCTGGCGACCTGCAAAATCACCACGTGGGGGAGCATTGCGGTCACCGGCAAAGCGGTCACCTGCGGGAGAGCGGTCACCGCCGGCAAAGCGGTCACCGGCAAAGCGGTCATTAAAACCACCCTTGCGTTCAAAGCCTTCACGCGGGGCCGTTGGCTGTTCTGCACGTGGGGCAAAGTCACTTGGCGTGTTATTAAAGTTTCTGTCACCAAAATTGCCTCGGTTGCCACCAAAGCCACCGCCACCAAATTTGCGATCGCGCGAGTGAAACTCTGACCCACCACGGTTGTTACGACCCCCAAAACCACTGTTTGGACGTGATTCAGGCATGCGTTGTTGGGGCTCCAAGCCAGGCACCACTTCGGCCTTGATGGGCTGGCGGCTGTAGGCTTCAATGTCAAAAATTTTGCGGCGGTCACGAAACTCGGCAAGCGTAACTGCCAGACCATCACGCCCTGCACGACCAGTGCGACCAATGCGGTGAATGTAGTCCTCTGCCTTCATGGGTAAACCAAAGTTGAAAATATGCGTGATGGTGGGCACATCCAAACCGCGTGCGGCGACATCCGTGGCGACCAAAATCTGTACTTGTCCTTGTCGCAGCGCCATCAAACGGCGGTTGCGCAACCCTTGACTCAAAGCGCCATGCAGCGCCACGGCATCAAAGCCATCCTGTTGCAGGTCATTGGCTAAGCCGTCGCATTCAATTTGCGTGCTGGCAATGACAATGGCCTGGTTAATGGTGGTATCGCGCAGCCAGTGGTCAAGTAGCTTGCGCTTGTGCTGGGCGTTGTCTGCCCAAAACAGAACTTGTTTGATGTTGGCGTGTTTTTCCTGGGGGCTGTCAATGGTGATACGTTGAGGCTCACGCATGACACGGGCCGCCAACTGCTGTATGCGCTGCGCAAAAGTCGCGCTGAACATCATGGTTTGTTTTCTGGCAATAGTCAGTTGATTCACTTCGGCTAGGTCGTCCGAAAAACCAAGGTCAAGCATGCGGTCAGCCTCATCGACTACCAAAAATTGGACCTGGTCGAGCTTGATCTGCATCGATCGCTGCAAGTCCAGCAAACGACCGGGAGTGGCCACCACCAGGTTGGCATTTTGCAATTTGGCAATTTGCATCTGGTAGGGCATACCGCCCACAATATTGGCCACACGCAATCCGCGGCAGTGCTGCACCAGGTCAATTGCGTCGCTGGCGACTTGCTGTGCCAGTTCACGGGTAGGGCAAAGAATGAGCGCACCAGGTGCTGACGCAGTGAAATGACGCGGATTCGTGGGGTCTTTGCGCTTGGCACGTTTGGGAGGAGCTTCGCCTTTGGCAGCGGCTTGAGCGACTGCTCGCTCATAATCGGTACGCTCCTTGGTTTCGGCATGGGTGCGCTGGTCTAACAAAGTGTGCAGCATGGGCAGTAAAAAAGCGGCTGTTTTTCCGCTGCCCGTTTGGCTTGACACCATCAAATCAATAAAACGGGCATCCGTTGCACCTGCGCTGTGGCCTTGCATGGCCAACGGGATGGTTTTTATCTGAACGGGGGTGGGTTGGGTAAATCCTAGGTCTTTGATCGCACGAAGCAGTTCGGGAGCTAAGCCCATCGTGGCAAAGCCGTTGGGCGCTTCGGTCTTCAATGCCTGTGCGGCATCCTCGACGTTAACGTGATGGGATGGGACGTTGACAGACGATAAAACGCCCGTCACTAGAGTAGTGTCAGTCATGAATTTCTTTCATACGCGAGCACCGCAAGATGTGCGGTGGCCCCGTGGATGGTTAAAAAACATCAACCACCAAACGGAACCAGCTCTGACTCACATCAGGTGAGTACTTTTCAGCGCAGGAGACCCTTTGAAAAACCAGGCTGCAAGCAGTATGATTTTGGGCCAAGTGAATGTTGGGAGATGTACAGAGTTGCAATGCGAAGTGCAATGCAGTGGGCGATTGTGACACAGGTTTGAAGGGTGGATTTGTGGATAATTGGTGGCACAAATGGGTGTTCCAACGATTGGTTCATTTTCCACCTTGATCACCATGCACAACCCCCCATGTATCCCGTTTATATTTTGACCCTGTCCTGCCCTGACCGTTTGGGGCTTGTTCACGCAGTGTCTGGCTTTTTGCTCGACCGCAGTGGCAATATTGAAGAGGCAGCCCAGTTTAATGATCCCTGCACCGGACTGTTTTTCATGCGGGTGCAGTTTTCCTGCGCCTTGGAGCTAAACGATCTGAAAACGCACATTGCCAGTTTTGCAAAGCCGTATGCCATGCAATGGCAATTGCACGCCAAAGCACAGCCCATGCGAACGGTCATTATGGTCAGTCAGGAAGGGCATTGCTTGAACGACCTGTTGTTTCGCTGGAAAAGCGCACTGTTGCCTCTGGACATTCGCGCTATCATTTCAAACCACCGTGCGTTTTATCAACTCTCTGCCAGTTATAACGTGCCGTTTCATCACTTGCCGATCAGCGCCGCCAGCAAAGCGCAGACAGAGGCACGACAGTTGGATGTCATCGAAGATGAAGAAGCCGAACTGGTGGTGCTGGCACGCTACATGCAAGTTTTGAGCAATGACATGTGCCACGCGCTAAAAGGCAAGGCCATCAACATTCACCACTCGTTTTTGCCAAGTTTCAAGGGTGCAAAACCGTACCATCAGGCGCATGACCGTGGTGTGAAACTGATGGGTGCGACTGCCCACTATGTGACTGCTGATCTGGACGAAGGCCCCATCATTGAGCAAGATGTGACCCGCGTCGATCACAGCAATACCGTCGCAGACCTGACAGCCCTGGGACGCGATACCGAAAGCCTGGTATTGGCTCGCGCCGTGAAATGGCATAGCGAACATCGTGTGCTAATGAACGGGCACAAGACGGTGATTTTCAAGTAGCGATGTGGCTATGCACTTGACCGACGCGAAAGATACCGAATTTTTGACAGCGCCTGGTGTTCATTGATCATGAATAAACTGTTGGCGCGTCAACTCAAGCGTTTGACCGGACTTGAAGAAGAACAACTGCCCCTGTTGTGGGTGCAGTTGCAGCAGTTAGCCAACTTGCCCGATGTGTCGGAATCAGCGCAACGATTGTTGTCTGGTTTGAATCCATTTTTGGCGCATGTCGAGGCAGCGTATGAACAAAGCGACCGCGACATTGAACTCAAAACGCGCAGTTTGCAATTAAGCTCGATCGAACTCTCGCACAGCAATGACCGCTTGCGCCAGGAGCTCAACAGTCGCACCCATGCGATGGAATCT
>CAIXMC010000183.1 GCA_903920405.1 uncultured beta proteobacterium | reverse complement strand
CCATTTGGCCGTCAGAGTTGGGAGGCAATGCTAGGCGCAAATCGCGCGGTGTGGCCATGCCACATAAGCGATTTGTAACGACGCAGTGCGCCCAAATCTGACGAGCCAAATGGGGAACTTATTACTGACCACATCCTTAACCTTGGGAATATTTTTGTCCAAGCGTATTTTGGTTTGCGTGAAGGTGATGGAGAAATCGGATTCTTACAAAAACAGCCGTAAGAATTTAGTTCCATACGAATCTATCATGTTGATTAACCAATGTAATCACTACAATCTGAATCACTGATGAAACGAACTAGTATGCGTATTGAAGAAGAACGGTAACGTTTTACCGATCTTTATAATGCTTGGCATGGTGACATCCTTTGATGCTTGTTGTGTTGTTGTCGATTCTGTGTCAGTATTTGAATCGCACCCCTTCGTCAGTGCTGGAACCTAAGCAGTAGTAGTTAATGGGCTTTCCAGGGAATTGGTTTTTAAAAAATTAACAATTGGTAAGTTTTTCTACTCAAGTTTCAGACAACCTGATCTCTTGGATTTTGTGATGATCCCAATTTAGCCCTTTAAATGACAAGAGTGACAAGCCATTTTTCACGCTGTCTGAGTTTTGCGGCTGTAGCTCAGTGGATAGAGCATTGGCCTCCGAAGCCAAGGGTCGTGGGTTCGATCCCCGCCAGCCGCACCAAAAAGTCAATAAAATTAATGAGTTAAAAATACACGATTGCAACAGTCGGGTATTTTTTTGGCAAATTCACTGACCCACTGTCCCCAATTTGCCCCCAATTTTTTCAGCGTTGACCTACGTTTACGGCTTCCCACTTAAGGTGTAAGGTGGGACGAATTGCAATAGAGCGACGGCAACTGACTTCATCTGAATCGGCTTGCGACTCCATCCCTGTCCCGCCCTAAGAAGCCCGTCCGTACAATGAACGAGCCGCTCCTTCAATCAGAGGATTTTTTAATGAACCCCATGCCATCCCATGCACCAGGCGCTCGCGTTGTCATCCGTGATGAAGAATGGTTAATCCGCAGGGTCGATCCATCCAGTGATGGTGGCTACTTGATCAACTGTGATGGTGTGTCTGATCTGGTGCGTGGGCGCGCCGTACAGTTTCTGACAAAACTCGAAGACGACATCATTGTTTTAGACCCCGCCAAAACAGAGCTTGTTCCTGACACCAGTTCCCATTTCAATAGCACTTTTTTGTACCTTGAAGCCCAACTGCGGCGCAGCACACCCAACGATTGCCAGATTCACCTCGGTCATCGTGGCGTCATGAACCTGGTGGCGTACCAGTTGGATCCTGCCTTGCAGGCACTTAAACAGCCGCGTCAGCGCATACTGATTGCCGATGCCGTGGGTCTGGGTAAAACACTCGAAGCAGGCATTTTGACCACAGAATTGATTCAGCGTGGCAGGGGGCAACGCATTTTGGTCATCACACTTAAAAGCATGCTGACGCAGTTTCAGAAGGAGTTCTGGAGTCGCTTTTCAATTCCGCTGGTTCGGCTGGACTCGGTGGGTTTGCAACGCGTCAGAAACAGCATTCCCAGCAACCACAACCCGTTCAATTATTACGATCGAACCATCATTTCGATCGACACCCTCAAGAACAACCTTGAATACCGCAACTACCTGGAAAATGCGTGGTGGGACATCATCATCATCGATGAGTGCCACAACGTAGCAGCGCGCGGTCATGAAGATGGCATGTCTCGCCGTGCCCGACTGGCGCGAATGCTCTCAGGTCGCTCTGACACCATGATGCTGCTCTCGGCCACGCCGCATGACGGATCTGCCCGCAGCTTCGCCTCCTTGATGAGCCTGCTGGACCCCACCGCCATCAGCGACCCCGATGACTACACCCCCCAAGACTTTCGCGACAAAGGCCTGGTGGTCAGGCGCTTCAAAAAAGACATTCGCGATCAGGTCAGTGCCGACTTTCAGGAGCGCATCACCGAGCAGCTCAGGCAACCAGCCACCTTGCAAGAAGAAGCCGCATTTCGTGCCCTGCTGGCCATCCCGTTTACCCAAAAAGGAAAACACCAAGGCGGCAAGCAACAGGAACTCCAGCGGGTGGGTATGCAAAAAGCCATGTTTTCA
The DNA here is from genome assembly GCA_903920405.1 of uncultured beta proteobacterium. Classification (GTDB taxonomy): domain Bacteria; phylum Pseudomonadota; class Gammaproteobacteria; order Burkholderiales; family Burkholderiaceae_C; genus Rhodoferax. Next base: position 2,301 of record CAIXMC010000183.1, on the reverse strand, counting down.
AGTCCTTTTGCAGCCCTTGATTCCACATTGCGGCGTATCACACTGCTTCAGGCCAACACAAACATATCGCAGGACGAGCAAACAGAAATCAGTGCGCTCAACCATTTTGCAGAAACTTTGCGCGCCATGGATGCAAGCCACTTTAGCAAGTTTCAACGACTGGTTTTGCATCTGAAAAGCCAGCCCTTCAATTGGCAACCGTCAGACCCCACCGATCGTCTGGTTATGTTTTCCGAGCGCATTGAAACCCTGCGCTGGCTGCAAGGTGAACTGCCCAAAGCCTTGGGGATGAAACCTGCCCAGTTTGAACTGTTGCATGGCGGCATGACCGACACAGAGCAACAAAACCTGGTTGACCGATTTGGCCGCAAAGACGACCCCATGCGCGTTTTGCTGTGTTCAGACGTTGCATCCGAGGGTTTGAACCTGCATTACTTTTGCCATCGTTTGGTTCACTTTGACCTGCCCTGGTCGTTGATGGTCTTTCAACAGCGCAACGGTCGCGTTGATCGCTATGGCCAAACCAAACAACCGCGCATTGTTTATCTTTTCACCCAGACCACTGTTGAGCGCATCAAGGGTGACATGCGGATTCTGGAAATTTTGCAAACCAAGGACGAGCAGGCCAATAAAAACCTGGGCGACCCGGCCTCGTTTTTGCACGTTTTTGACCCCGAAAAAGAGGCTGCCAAAGTGGCAGACGTCATGGCCACAGGTACCAGCCCAGAGCAGTTCGAGGCCACCATCGACGCTGCCCAAGCCTCTTCAGACCCACCTGTCAACGCCGATGAGGATGCAGACTGGTTGCTTCAATTATTTGCACAGGCCACACCATCTGCCAAAGCCAATGCAGATCGGCCCAGCACAGACTTCATCAGCGCAGGACTTTCCCTCTTCAGTGGTGACTATGCGTTTGCCAAGACAGCCTTGCAGCAGCTTTCCATCCCAACCCCCATCGCCGACTTTTCACATGAAGATGCCAGCCAGACACTCACCCTGACCGCGCCAAGAGACCTGCAAGACCGACTGAAAGTGACCCTGCCCATTGAGGTGCGTGACAGCAATCACCTCTACACCCTGTGCGCCAAAAAGGACAGCATCACAGAGGCCATAGAACAAGCCAGACAAGCCCGGGCAGAAGAAGAAAGCTGGCCTGCGCTGCACTATCTGTGGCCTCAACATCCCATCATGGACTGGTTATCCGACAGGGTATTGACCGCCTTTGGCAGACACCGGGCACCCGTGATTCAATGTGCCCAATTGGCAGAAGGTGAGCAAGCCTTCATGTTGATGGGCCTGATACCCAACCGAAAAGGGCAACCCCTGCTGATTGAATGGCAGGTGGCCGTTTGCCGTGGTGGCAACTGGTCGCTTCAACCATTTCCAGAATTTGCCCAACGCACCAGACTCCAAGCCCATTTGCTGGCTAACCGAAACCAGGGACAAGACACCTCGCTATTGCAATCCAACCTACCCCAAGCTGTTGCTGCCATGCAGCGGCACATGGTCAGCCGTCAAGCGACATTCTCAGCCGAAATGACCCAGCGACTGGCGGGAACCCTCGCAGACCTTGAGAGACTTCAACACAAACAGCTAGAGCAATTGGAACGCCGATTGTCTGAAAACCAGCAGGCCGAGCAGTTCAAACGCACCCAGCGAGAGCAGCGAACCCGCCATATCCGCAAGGTGTTTGACGAATACCGGCTTTGGGTGGAAGACACCATGACCACTGAGCCACAGCCCTTTATCCAGGTGCTGGCTGCCGCAGTACGATAGAGATGTCGTCAGCACTCATATCGGAAGAAACTATTCATGAGAAATATTGATCGATTTCTACATTTTGAAAGGAGTGCTTTATCATGCAAAACAACGCTGTAGCCTTGGATTCGCAGTCCACCCGAACCATTGAATTACCTGCCGAGGTTGCCGCCTTGCTCCAAAATGAAGCCAGGCGCAGTCGTAAATCCATTGCTGAATGCATCATGCAGTGGCTCGAAGATCAGGCTGATGGTCGCGAAGCAGCGCGTATATCAAAACGTATCAAGGCAGGCAAAGAAAAGGTCTATCCCGCCAAAGAGGTGTGGGCAAGGCATGGCATCTGATGGTGTGGGAACTACTCATTTCTGAGAGTGCAGACAAACAGCTCGGCAAGTTGGATAAAGCCATTGAACGCAAGATCAGAAATTTTCTAGAAGATGTTTGCCAATTACAAGACCCTTCCGACCGTGGACACCCCCTGACGGGGCCGTGGGCGGGTTTCCACCGCTACCGAGTCGGGCAAATCCGCATCATCGTTGAGAT
>CAIXMC010000182.1 GCA_903920405.1 uncultured beta proteobacterium | reverse complement strand
CCCATTTGGCCGTCAGAGTTGGGAGGCAATGCTAGGCGCAAATCGCGCGGTGTGGCCATGCCACATAAGCGATTTGTAACGACGCAGTGCGCCCAAATCTGACGAGCCAAATGGGGAACTTATTACTGACCACATCCTTAAGCCGCGCATGGTGAAACCGGTGCAGAAGGATCGCTACGTCACCTGCCTGCCATTCGTTCCACTCAGGGCCGCGGCGGGGGCTTTTGGTGATGTCCAACATCTTAACGAGGGCGATTTTGAGTGGGTGGCCGTCGAGACGCAGCACCCCCTGCGCCCGGGCATGTTTGTCGCGCAGGTTGTTGGACATTCCATGGAACCTGTCATCCCCGATGGTGCCTACTGCATTTTTTCCGCGCCCGTCGAAGGCACACGCCAGGGCAAGACGGTATTGGTGCAAATGCAGGATGCCACTGACCCCGAATCCGGCGAGCGCTATACCGTCAAACGCTACGAAAGCCAAAAGGCAAAAGCGGACAACACCTGGCAGCACGAAAAAATCACGCTCAAGCCGCTGAACCCTGATTTTCAACCGATCATCCTGACCGGCGCGAACGAAGGGCAGTTGCGGGTGGTGGCAGAGTTTGTTCTGGTGCTGGGGCAGGCATCGTGAAGTCTCCTCCTGCGCTAGCATTGTGGATGAACTTCAGACTTCCTGATGGCTGCCATCACAGAAATCCCCGTTTTTAAAAAGTGATGTAACTATATGATAGTTAAATAGTAAAGACTTTTCTGTCAGGCACTACACTAGCATTGCATCTTTCACTCTGACGGCCAAAGACGGCCAAATGCACAACTTATCATCATATCCTTAACGATTTACTGAACTCTCCATTGAAATGACCATGATACCTCCTACCCCAGAATTTGCCCGCCTGATGGCCAATGCCATTCGCATGTTGAGCGTTGATGCCATTGAAAAAGCCAAGTCCGGCCATCCTGGCGCACCAATGGGCATGGCCGACATGGCTGAAGTCTTGTGGAATCGCCACTTGAGTCATAACCCCGTCAACCCCCACTGGGCCAACCGTGACCGTTTTGTACTGAGCAACGGCCATGCTTCCATGCTGCTTTACGCCCTGTTGCACCTGACCGGCTATGACCTTCCCATGAGTGAGCTGAAGAACTTTCGCCAACTGAACAGCAAAACAGCAGGCCACCCCGAAGTCGTGCTTACCCCTGGCGTTGAAACCACCACCGGCCCGCTCGGCCAAGGCATTGCCAATGCAGTTGGCATGGCGCTGGCTGAAAAATTGCTGGCCGCCGAATTCAACAAGACTGATCACACCCTAGTCGATCATTTCACTTATGTGTTGATGGGCGATGGCTGCCTGATGGAAGGTATCAGTCACGAAGCCTGTTCGCTGGCAGGCACTTTGCGCTTGTCAAAACTGATAGCGGTTTACGACGACAACGGCATTTCGATTGACGGTCCTGTTGAGGGATGGCTGACTGATGACACACCAAAACGCTTCGAGTCGTATGGCTGGAATGTGTACGCCTCTGTCGATGGCCACAATCCCGCGGCCGTCGATGCTGCCCTGCGCGCTGCAAAAGCACAAGCCCTTTTACCCCATGGCAAACCGACCCTGATTTGCTGCAAAACAGTGATTGGCATGGGTGCTCCCAACAAAGCGGGTACCAATGAAGTGCATGGCGCTGCCCTGGGTGCGGTGGAAGCTGCTGCGACCCGTGCGGCCTTGGACTGGACGGCTGCACCGTTTGAAATTCCCAATGACATTGCTGCGGCCTGGAATGCTGTGGATCGTGGTGTGGCCGCCGAGCTGGCCTGGCGCGATCGTCTGGAGGCCTACCGGACGGTTTACCCCGTTGAAGCGGCAGAGTTTGAACGCCGAATGACAGGCCATCTTTGTGATGCTTATGCCCAAAAATTGCCCGAAATTCTGAATCACATTGCCCATCAACCCACCGCCATTGCCACCCGCAAGGCCAGCCAGAATGCGCTGGATGCCTTGGCTCCTTTGCTGCCCGAGTTTTTTGGCGGCAGTGCCGACCTGACCGGCTCTAACCTGACCCAGTTCAAAAACAGTGTGCGTGCAAGTCGAGACACCTGGGGTAATCATTTGAGTTACGGTGTGCGTGAATTTGCCATGGCCGCCATCATGAACGGGATGGCGCTGCATGGTGGTTATATCCCTTACGGCGGCACTTTTTTAACGTTCAGCGACTACAGCCGAAACGCCATTCGTATGGCCGCATTGATGCACATTCGCGTGATCCATGTGTTTACCCACGACAGCATTGGTCTGGGCGAAGATGGCCCCACGCACCAGAGCATTGAACATATCCCCAGTATGCGCATCATTCCCGGACTAGACGTTTGGCGTCCCGCAGATGGTCTGGAAACTGCCGTGGCATGGGCCTGTGCATTGGAGCGACACAATGGCCCCAGCGCCTTGTGCCTGTCGCGTCAAAATTTGCCCCAATTGGCCAATGTGACGATGGTCGAGAAAATCCGCAAGGGCGGCTATGTGCTGTCTGACATGGAAGGGGCCAAAGCAGTGATTATTTCCACCGGATCGGAACTGGAAATTGCCATTGCTGCACAGTCTGAACTGGCAGCGCAGGGGCTACCGACCCGCGTGGTTTCCATGCCCTGCACCAATGTCTTTGACCGCCAAAGTGAAGCCTGGCAACAAAGTGTGCTGCCCTTGAATTTACCCACCGTTGCCATTGAAGCAGCTCACCCTGACTTCTGGCGTAAATATGTGGGACGAACGGGCAAGGTGATTGGTATGCCCACCTTTGGAGCGTCCGCCCCTGCCCCCGATCTGTACACACACTTTGGCATCACGGCCAATGGCGTGGTTCTGGCAGTTCAGACGTTGCTCAGGGTAAGCGCCTAACGGAAAGTTTTCTACGTAAAAATTTGTACCAAATTCGGCTCTAACGCGCTCTGGTATTGCGTTGTGTGCTATGTTTTTTGAAATTATTAAGTAGGAAACTTATTGTTAATCACTTCAAGCGAAAACAAGAAGCCAAAAAATGGAAAAAATTTTTCACACAAAACTGGCAGATTTCGACAGCCCAGGAATCGTGTCGGGGTGTGTCGGGTTTATCCATGCCACTCTACAATGTGATTTCACAATGCAAGGCCACTATGCGACACCTCCTTTTATTCACACTCTTCTTGATTGGCTCTGGTCTGGTATTTTCCCAAACCCATGGGCCTGCATCTGTTGCCTCCAACGCCACAGAGAGCAACAGCAGCCATCCCATTGAAAAACGTACCGAACGCATTCGTGTGGAAGATGCCGACACTCGCATTGATGAGTTGCGGGTGGGGGGAGAAACCCAGGCCATCACGGTGCAACCCAAAAGCAGTATGCCAGCCTATCAGGTTGCGCCAAAAACAGGCGAGAGAAGCTGGAAAATCCTGGGTTTTTAAACCATGGCGGTGTTTACGGAAGTCTCATTTGAAGAGGCCGACGCTCTGTTGCACCAACTGGGGCTAGGTGTACTACAAGACATGAGTGGCTGCACCGGCGGTATTGAAAATACCAACTACTTTGTATCGACACAGCATCACGGTTTGCGCCACGACTACGTTTTAACGCTGTTTGAGCGCCTGGGTTTCCTGCAGCTTCCCTTTTATTTGCGTTTGATGCAGCACCTAGCCCACAAAGGGATTCCTGTGCCAGAACCCCATGCTAACGCGTCTGGTCATTTGGTGTTTGAACTCAAAGGCAAGCCTGCTTGTGTGGTCAACCGTTTGCGTGGCAAAAACGAGCTTGCCCCCAGCCCTTTGCACTGCACCCAAGTGGGTTCTATGCTGGCCAAAATGCATTTAGCCGGCCAGGATTTTCTGCTGCATCAGCCCAATTTGCGCGGTCTTGCCTGGTGGAATAGCACTGTCCCCACTGTTTTACCTTACTTAGATGACAGTCAGTCCCAATTGATTCAGACTGAGCTGGCCTACCAAAATCAGGTGGCAGCACAAATAGAGGATGCCCAACTGCCCAGTGGTCCTATCCATGCGGATCTGTTTCGTGACAATGTCATGTTTGACACCGTCGATGAACAACCTGTTTTGGGTGGCTTTTTTGATTTTTATTTTGCGGGTGTTGATACTTGGGTGTTTGACTTGGCCGTGGCTTTGAATGATTGGTGTATTGACTTGGTAACGGGCGAGCATCATGCAAAGCGCGCTCACTATTTTATAGCGGGATACGAGACGGTTCGTTCCTTGAGTTCTGCCGAGCGCACCCTTTTGCCCGCCTTATTGCGTGCTGGTGCCTTGCGTTTTTGGATCTCTCGCCTGTGGGATTTTCATCTGCCGCGTGAAGCCAGCATGCTCCAAGCCCATGACCCGTCTCACTTTGAACGCATCTTGCGCCACCGCGTTGATGACACTACCAGCTATCCAACTCTGTTCGTCATACCATGAAACTTAATCTGGTCAATGCAGCCACTGGCGCGACGTGGGTCAAGCTGGGCATTCAAACTTTTTTCAAGCGCCCCATGGCCATGATTGGACTGTTTCTCATGTTCATGGCCTCGATGTCCGTGCTGACCCTTGTGCCTTTGCTGGGGCTACCCCTGGCCATGATGCTGTTGCCCGCTGCCACTGTGGGTTTGATGTCAGCCACTTTGCAGGTCACTCAAGGCACATTTCCCATGCCCCTGGTTTTGTTCAGTGCCTTTCGTGCCAACCCCCGCATGACACGCGCCATGCTGACATTGGGCTTGATTTACTCTGCCGGCTTTTTGACGGCCATGGGGATCACTATTTTGATTGACGGAGGTAGTTTTGCCGGCCTTTACCTTGGGGGCAGTCCTCCCACGTCAGAGCTTTTGCAATCGTCTGAATTTCAGTATGCCATGTGGGTTTTTGTCGGTTTGCACCTGCCTTTGTCGCTGACAGTCTGGCATGCCCCCGCTTTGGTGTTTTGGCATGATGTGCCTGTCTTTAAAAGCCTGTTTTTCAGTTGGATGGCATGCTTTCGCAACTTTTGGGCATTCACTGTTTTTGGTGTGCTCTGGATGTCTTTGATGGTGTTGACCGTCCTGTTCATCAGCACACTGTCGGGAGTTTTGGGGCTGTCTGCACTAGGAGGCAGCCTGATGTTTGGAACACTCATGCTGGTGGCTTCCATGTTTTTTTGTTCCTTGTACTTTACCTTTCGCGATTGTTTTACCGACACCGAACACAGATAAGCATGGTCATCCAACGCATCACGGACGAGCCATCCTATGTTTTGCACCGCTACGACTGGAGCGAGTCCAGCCTGATTCTTGAGGTTTTTACACGCCATCACGGCCGTGTGGCACTTGTAGCCAAAGGTGTCAAGCGCCCCAATTCCAGTTTTCGACCGATTTTGCTGCCTTTGCAGCCACTGCACCTGGCGTTTGGGGGGAAGTCCGAAATTCGCACCCTCAAAAGTGCCCAATGGCAAGGGGGGCACACCATGCCCACGGGCGATGCCCTGATGTCTGGCTACTATCTCAATGAATTGTTGCTCAAACTCTTGGCGCGTGAAGACCCCCATCCTGCTTTGTTTGATGTCTATGACGGTGTGGTCAAAATCATTGCCAGCGAACACGGTGCAGCCCTTGAATCTGCCCTGCGTGCCTTTGAGCTTTTGTTATTGCGTGAAATTGGCTTACTGCCTTTGCTCAATGCTCAAACCATGACGCTGCAAGCCCTTCATCCCGATGAACGTTATAGCCTGGTGCCAGAGGGAGGGCTGCGGCAATCCGGAACGCACGACCGTGCCAGCCTGAGCGCAAAACAGTGGGTTGCGTTACAACGGGTTTTGGGTGACGGTGTTCCCTTGACCGATGTGCTTCGCGCCTGTGCCGAGGTTTCCTCAGCACTCAAAACCCAGTTGCGCAACCTGCTCAATTACCATTGCGGGGTCACAACTTTGCGAACTCGGCAGATGATGATGGATCTGCAATCGCTGTGAACTCGTATAACTTGTAACTTGGGAGACTTTGTTTCGTTCTTTTTGGAAACTGCCATGATGCACCCCACTCGCCTCTCCGTCAATCTCAATAAAGTTGCGCTGGTTCGCAATTCGCGCCATCTTGGCATTCCCAGCGTGACCCGTGCGGCCGCATTGTGTCTGCAAGCGGGGGCGCATGGCATCACCGTTCATCCACGTCCTGATGCACGTCATATTTTGACCAGCGATGTCATTGAACTGGCCACCCTGCTGCAAGCCTGGCCGGATCGTGAATTCAACATTGAAGGCAACCCCTTTCATAACCTGATGGATGTGGCAGGTGAATTGATGGCTCGCCATTTGCCGGTGCATCAACTCACTTTTGTGCCGGATGGCTTAAGTCAATTTACCAGCGACCACGGCTGGAGTTTTCCGCAAGATGCCACCCGACTGGCTCCCTTGATTCATCAGGCACACGCTTGGGGCATTCGCGTGAGTCTGTTTATGGACGCTGAAGTGATGCCCATGGCAGATGCCAGGGCAGCAGGTGCAGATCGCGTTGAGCTTTACACAGAACCCTATGCAAAAGCCTGGAAGACACCGAGGCAAGCTGAGCAACTGGCGCGTTTTGCAGCAGCAGCACAGTCTGCGCGCCATCTGGGCTTGGGTGTGAATGCAGGGCATGATTTGAGTCGGGACAACTTGACCGACTTTATGGCCGCAGTGCCAGGTGTGAGCGAGGTCTCCATTGGCCATGCCTTCATGGCTGATGCACTGGAATTGGGCTACGCTGCCACAGTAAAAGCCTATTTATCCGGGTGCGTTTCAAAGTGATGTGGCTTTGCTTGGGTGCGACATCCAAATCCCCCCTAACCCTAGGCTGTCGAAATCTGCCAGTTTTGCGTGAAAAAAATTTTTCATTATTTGGAATCTTGTTTTTGCAGGTTACATGAATACAAAATGAAAATCAATAACATACAACTAATGACCT
>CAIXMC010000181.1 GCA_903920405.1 uncultured beta proteobacterium | reverse complement strand
TATCTTTCTGCCATCTTCAAGCCAATCCGTGTTCATGATGTACACCTCTATCTATAAGCCGTTAGACCTGTGCTTAGGCAATAACGATTGAAAGTTAATTTTACATTATTTATGATTTTTTGTCAACTACTGCATCAATATGAGGAAGATTGCAAAAAAATAAAAGAAGCCAATGAGGGTTTGCTAACCGATTTTGAGACAGGGTTGAGATCGTTTGGTCTGGCACCAAAAACAATCGTACAGCACATTAAAAACGTAGACTTTTTTATCAACTGCTACCTTCTGTACGAAGACGCCATCGAAGCCATTGAGGGAGTGGATATGGTGAGCATGTACTTCGGGGACTGGTTCATCAGAAAGGCGATGTGGGCAAGCCCAAACAACATCAGAAGCAACGCTGCCAGCATCAAGAAGTTCTATACCTTCATGTTGACAAAAGGTTGGGTGGAACAACAGGCTTTGGACATGCTTGCGCAAACTATTAAAGAAGGCATGCCAAAATGGCTCACCCAGTTGGAACTCTATCATCAAGAGGAATATGAGATGGATGATGACTATTGATTCTGTGAAGTTTGAGTTTCACTGGCCATTGATAAAGCAGCAGCTTCTTATAGAAGCTAATGCTTCAGGTAGTGCCATTGCCCTTATCCACCGGCACACGATCACAAACCAAATTTCTGTCTCCATAGACGTTGTCAATGCGTCCCACCGGTGGCCAGTACTTGCCGGTTTTCAGGCCAGGCACTGGAAAGGCAGCCACCTCACGCGAATAAGGCTTATCCCAGTCATCACACAGTAAAGCAGCCGCCGTATGCGGTGCGTTTTTCAATGGGTTATTGTCTTTTGGCCATTCGCCACGCTCAATACGGGCAATTTCTTCGCGAATGGCGATCATGGCGTTGATGAAACGGTCAAGCTCTGCCAGTGGTTCGCTCTCGGTGGGTTCGACCATCAAAGTGCCTGGCACCGGAAAACTGAGTGTGGGCGCATGAAAACCATAGTCCATCAAACGTTTGGCCACGTCTTCGGCACTGATACCGGTGCTGTCTTTAAGGGGGCGCAAGTCCAGAATGCACTCATGCGCCACGCGGCCAGGCTTGCCGTTGACCAAAGAGCTGGTGTAGAGCGTAGGGTAGTGGTCTTTCAGGCGAACACTGATGTAGTTGGCATGCAAAATGGCCATTTTGGATGCGGCTTTCAAACCGGATGCGCCCATCATTCGGCAATACATCCAACTGATGGGCAGCACAGAGGCATTGCCCAAAGGGGCGGCTGCAATCGCGCCAATGCCTTGAGCTTGTTCTGGCAAAAATGGCACTAAATCTGCCACCACGCACACAGGCCCTACACCCGGGCCGCCACCACCATGGGGAATGCAGAAGGTTTTATGCAGGTTCAAATGGCTCACATCGCCGCCGAATTCGCCAGGGGCAGCCAGACCGACAAGTGCATTCATGTTAGCGCCATCCACATAAACCCGCCCGCCGTGGCGGTGAACCCTATCGCACATGTCCTTGATGTGAGGTTCAAACACACCGTGTGTGCTGGGGTAGGTGATCATCATGGCGGCCAAGTTGTTGCTGTGCTGTTCACACTTGGCCTCCAGGTCTGCCCTATCGACATTGCCTTGTGCGTCGCAGGCAACGACAACCACTTTCATGCCAACCATCGCAGCACTGGCTGGATTGGTGCCGTGGGCGCTGCTGGGAATCAGGCAGATGTTGCGGTTGCCTTCGCCGCGCGATTGATGCCAGGCACGAATGATGAGCATACCGGCATATTCACCCTGGCTGCCCGCATTGGGTTGCAGGCTGATGTCTTTATAACCTGTGGCCTGACAAAGCCAGCCACGCAGTTGGGCATCAAGTTCAACATAACCCTGACGTTGTTCAAGCGGCGCAAAGGGGTGGATGGCGGCAAACTCTGGCCAGGTGATGGGAATCATCTCGCTGGTGGCGTTGAGTTTCATGGTGCAACTGCCCAGTGCAATCATGCTGCGATCCAGTGCCAAGTCCATGTCGCTCAAGCGGCGAATGTAGCGCAGCATGGCGGTTTCGCTGTGGTACGTGTTAAAGACAGGGTGTGTCAAATAAGGACGGGTGCGCAACAGGGCAAGGGGCAGCAACGGGTGCGCATTTTGAGCTGCATCAGCAAACAGGGGGCTTGCGATGGTTTGATTCAAATCGAAGAAAGACAAAAGCGCCTGAACATCATCGCGTGTCGTCGTTTCATCGAGCGAAATACGCAAACAATCTTGTGAAGGAAATCCGAGGTTAGCCCACGCCAGTATTGCGTTAGTAGCTATTCTTTTAGTAGTATTTCCCGTCTGAATCGTCAAAGTGTCAAAAGCAGATGAGTGGGTCACGGTGTAGCCCATCATCTGCAAACCGGCTGCCAAAATGGACGTGAACGTAGCAATGCGTTGGGCGATGCGCTTTAAGCCTTGTGGCCCGTGATAAACCGCATACATGGCAGCCACCACGGCGGGCAGTACCTGTGCCGTGCAGATGTTGGACGTGGCTTTTTCGCGGCGAATGTGTTGCTCTCTGGTTTGAAGCGCCAGCCGATATGCAGGGTTGCCATGTGCATCCAGGCTCACGCCCACCAACCGGCCAGGCATAGCGCGTTTGAATTCGTCACGACAGGCCATGAACGCAGCGTGCGGGCCACCGTTGCCCATCGGCATACCCAAACGCTGAGTGCTTCCAATGGCAATATCGGCACCGAGTTCACCAGGCGGTGTTAACAGCGTCAAGCCCAAAATATCGGCTGCCATGATGACCATGCCGCCTCTGGATTTGTACTGGGCTATCCACTCGCGGTCATCACGAACAATGCCACTCACGCCAGGGTATTGCAGCAGCATGGCAAAACTGTCATGCACTTCGCCAGCGCGGCAGACCTTGACGCTCAACCCCAAAGGCGCGGCGCGGGTACGAATGACTTCCAGCGTTTGAGGCAATACCTCATCATCAACCAAAAACGTAGTGGATTTGGACTTGCTCACACGCAGCGAAAGCGTCATGGCCTCAGCCGCAGCCGTAGCTTCATCCAACATTGACGCATTGGCCACGGGCAGGGCGGTCAAGTCCGCGACCATGGTTTGAAAGTTAATCAGCGCTTCAAGTCGTCCCTGGCTGATTTCAGCTTGATACGGGGTGTAGGCGGTGTACCAGGCCGGGTTTTCCAGAATGTTGCGCAAAATCACGGCAGGCGTGTGGGTGTTGTAATAACCTTGGCCGATGTAGCTTTTGAATACCTTGTTTTTGGCAGCCATGGTTTTCAGTTCGGCCAGGGCTGCGGCCTCGGGAATGGCGTCTGGGATATCCATCTTGCGGCTACTGGCAATGCTGCACGGCACAATGTCTTGCATCAATGCGTCTGTGGATGGCGCACCCACTGCCTGGAGCATCACAGCCTCATCAGCAGCATCCGTGCCCATATGGCGGGCTATAAATTCGCTGGCGTTTTCAAGTTCGGATAAAGGCATCATGATGTTAGTGCGTGTCAGCGGCATAAGCTGCGTAACTTGTGGTGTCCATCAACGTATCAAGGTCTTTCGGATGGTCAAGTTTGACCTTGAAGAACCAGCCCGCGCCCAGTGGGTCAGAATTAGCCAGGGCGGGATTGGCTCGCAAATCTTCGTTGACTTCCATAATTTCGCCTTGGGCGGGCATATACACGTCAGCCGCCGCCTTGACAGACTCGACAACGGCCACGGCCTCTTTTTGGGCGTAGCTTTTGCCAACTTCAGGCAAATCAACAAATACCACATCGCCCAATGCATCTTGGGCGTGGTGGGTAATGCCAACGGTGGCTCTATCGCCATCCTGGTTAATCCATTCGTGGTCGGGGGTATATTTCATGGTCATGAGGGTTCTCCGGTTAAAAAAGGGGGGAATTTGTATTGGGTGCAATCAAAACTAGTACAACGCGCCGCAAGTTCTAAGTCAAAGCATATAAGTTATTTATCATTAGTTGTTATTTTAAACCTATTATGTAATAATTCTAACATGTTGTTTTCATGCAACTTCTTATAGGCTTCCAGTATTATCTAATGATAAATAACTTATATACTTAGACTTATAACTGACATATATATTAAATTCCTGCTTTAATAAGTAAGCTATAATGGTGCAAGTCCACATATTCGTGTCATAACATATTTTAAGTGGTGTGCTATCTAAAATAGTATTTTTAATCCATTCTTCTATTTTAACTGTTATTAATGGATCTGCACCAGGTGGCATTTTACTTTGCAACGCATCAAATCCACC
>CAIXMC010000180.1 GCA_903920405.1 uncultured beta proteobacterium | reverse complement strand
TGGCGCAGGCCAAGGAAGCGCGGATGCACATTCTGGGCAAGATGCAAGAGGCGATGGGACAGGCTAATACCGAGGTATCCAATTTTGCCCCTCGCTTGTTCACCATGAAAATTAACCCTGACAAAATTCGGGATGTGATAGGCAAAGGCGGCGCCCTAATTCGCGCATTGACTGAAGAAACCGGCACGCAAATCAACATTGAAGATGACGGCACCATCACCATTGCCTCAGCGGATCCGGCTAAAGCTGAAGAAGCCAAACGGCGCATTGAGCAAATGACCGCTGAACTGGAAATTGGCAAGGTCTATGAAGGTACTGTGACAAAAATTCTGGATTTTGGTGCTTTGGTCAATCTGATGCCAGGCAAAGATGGTTTGCTGCACATCAGCCAGATCGCCAATGAGCGCGTGGAAAGGGTGAGCGACTATTTGAAAGAAGGTCAAATCATCAAGGTCAAGGTCATGGAAACCGATGAAAAAGGCCGTGTGAAGCTGTCAATGAAGGTTTTGATTGACCGTCCTGCACCTGTGAGTCCTGAAAATCGGACTTGATGTTAGTATTGTTTTGATAGCGCACTACGCATGATGGGTAAGGGCTAGAGGGCAAAATGACCATCAATAAAGTCATGATGAAAGTACACCCTCGACACACAAGAGCAAGAGACCCAAGCGCTCAGGTTTCTTGCTCGCTAAATTGGCAACGTGTTGTCGTATTTATCATGTAAGGATGTGGTCAGTAATAAGTTCCCCATTTGGCTCGTCAGATTTGGGCGCACTGCTTCGTTACAAATCGCTTATGTGGCATGGCCACACCGCGCGATTTGCGCCTAGCATTGCATCCCAACTCTGACGGCCAAATGGGGAACTTATTACTGACCACATCCTAAGGATATTTGTGCCCACTGCAACGCTAACCCGAAAAGGGCAAATTGCCGTTCCAGTGGCTGTACGCGCAGCCCTCAATTTGCAAACCGGTTCCACCGTGGAATTTGTAATAGACGACACAGGGCGCGTTCAACTGAGGAATCCAGGATGATCAGGGTGAATTTGTTCTTCAGCCAGTTCCGTCATTCCCGCGAAGGCGGGACTCCAGAATGCACTAGATTCCCGCCTTCGCGGGAATGACGAAAATTCAACAACTTGCCTTCAGAACGAATTCACCCTGATTGCGCCTCCTCTCCTCTGGCCAGACAGAAAAATCCATTGATTTCATTAGGTAACCATTTTTATGAAACGGACTACCAGCGCCCGTGGAATAAGCGCTGGATGCTATTTATTTAATAGCCGATGTGGGCAGGTGTAAGATTCAGGTCGTCACTCGTTTATTTCTCACCACCCTCGCCCATGACCCCATTGTTTAATTTTGCCAGCCACCTCGATTGGGTTTTGGCAGTGGTGGTGGCTTGGTTGCTTATCGGGGTAATGGGCGTGATGGCGCTGCGTCAACTGCGGTTTGTTGCCACGGTTTTATTCCCTTTGGGTGCTGCTTTTTCTCTTGTGCTTTTGGGCGTAGGGATCAGCGCCATGTTTGCCGATGTGCAAACAGCCATTCTGCCACTGGGTTTGCCGCAACTGCCTTTTCACCTTCGGCTTGACAGTTTGTCGGCTTTTTTCCTGATTTTGATAGGCGGCGCTTCAGCAGGAGTTTCTGCTTTTGCTGCGGGTTACTTCAGAAAGGGAGAGGGCACACCGCCGGGTCTGATTTGTCTGGAGTACCACGTATTTTTGGCCAGCATTGCCATGGTGGTTTTGGCCGATGACGCTTATGTGTTCATGGTGGTGTGGGAAACCATGGCGTTTTCCTCGTTTTTTTTGGTCATGGCCAACCATCGCATTCCCGACATTCGTCGAGCGGGCTACTTGTACATCCTGATTGCACATGTGGGTGCTTTGGGCATTTTGCTGTGCTTTGGGTTGTTACAGGCCAACACAGGCGATTACACCTTTGACAATATGCGCGCCCAACACCTGTCACCCTTGTGGGCTTCAGTGGCTTTTGTTTTGGCGGTGTTTGGGTTTGGGGCCAAGGCTGGTCTTTTGCCGCTTCATGCCTGGTTGCCTGAAGCCCACCCGGCAGCGCCTTCGCCGTTTTCTGCCCTGATGAGTGGTGTCATGCTCAAAATTGCCCTCTATGGCCTACTGCGGGTGTCTTTTGATTTGCTGCAAGCCCCTGTATGGTGGTGGGGTATTTTGTTGATGGCCGTGGGGTTGATCACGGCCTTGTTTGGCGTGGTGTTTTCAACCGTTCAGACCGAAATGAAGCGCCTGCTGGCCTATTCATCCATTGAAAACATTGGCTTGATGTGCGCCGGCTTGGGGCTATCCTTGTTGTTTTTAGCTTACGGTATGCATTCTTATGCTGCCTTGGCCTTGACGGCATCGTTTTACCAAATGTTGAGCCACGCCTTTTTTAAAAGTTTGCTGTTTTGCAGTACGGGGGCTGTGATGCACGCCACGGGCGAGCGCAGCTTAGGCAAGCTCGGAGGGTTGATTCGCTACATGCCTTGGGTAGCTTGGCCTACGTTGGTGGGCGCTTTGTCTTGCGCGGGGTTGCCCCCGTTTGGTGGCTTTGTGGCAGAGTGGCTTTTGTTGCAGAGTTTCTTGTTTACCACCGGTTTGCCAAGCGCGTCGCTGGACATGCTGGTGCCGGTGATGGCTGCCTTGATAGCCCTGATTGCAGCCTCGTCGGGCTACACCATGGTCAAATATTTTGGAGTGATTTTTTTGGGGCAACCCCGTGAAGAAAAGCTCGCACAGGCCCACGATGCAGGCCCGTGGGAGCGCATCGGCATGTTGTGGCTGGCGGGGGGGTGTTTGCTGCTGGGTTTGTTTCCCAACTACGTCATTTTGCTGATGGACCCCGTCACTCACATGTTGGTTCAAGGTGGCCTGGCGCAGACTGATGTAGAAAACCGTTGGCTACTGGTGCCGGTGAGCATGGAGCGTGCCAGCTATGCGCCTGCCATTTTTCTGTTGGGTGTTTTGACCACGTTTGGACTGACCTTTGTTTTGGTTCGCAAAATTTACCACGGGCACTTGCGGCGTGTGCCTGCGTGGGATTGTGGTTATCCCTGGCAAACCTCAAGGATGCAAGACACGGCTGAAGGTTTTGGGCAGCCCATACGACAAATTTTTGAACCTTTTTTTCGCATGAAGCGTGAAGTGCCCACTGCGTTTGACACCCAACCCCATTACCAGGTCACGGTGCAAGACCCCTTGTGGCAGTGGCTGTATGTGCCCGTCGCAGCCTTGGTCGAGCGCATGTCCAGAATCATCGGCGTGTTGCAGCAGGGACGCATTGCCATTTATTTGATGTACAGCTTTGCGACGTTGGTGGTGATGTTGTGGGTGGTGAAGCGATGAATTTCAGCATTTTGGGGGTTGTGTCGCAATTCATGGCGCTGCTGGTGGCACTGATCCTGGCGCCATTGTTGACCGGCTGGGTACAACAATGGCGGGTGCGCTTTCAAAACAAAACAGCACCCAGCATTTTGCAGCCGTACCGTTCTTTGCACAAGCTGTTTCACAAAGAGTGTTTGATGGAACACAACGTCACAACCCTGTACCGCCGCGCACCCTATATGGTGTTTGGCTGCATGTTGCTGGCCTGCGCAATTGTTCCAACCCTGTCCACCGATTTGCCCCTGTCGCCCGCCGCCGATGCCATTGCGTTGGTAGGCCTGTTTGCCTTGGCGCGAGTGTTTATTTCATTGGCCGCCATGGAGGTAGGCTCAGCTTTTGGCACGATGGGCGCTCGGCGTGAAATGTTGGTGGGCTTTTTGGCCGAGCCTGCCCTTTTGATGGTTCTGTTTTGTGCTTCCATGATGACCCGATCAACCTCGCTCACGACCATTGTCGAGACGATTGTGCAGCAGGATGTGGTGATTCACCCCAGTTTGCTGCTGGCAGGCGTGGCGTTTACCATGGTGTCTCTGGCTGAAAATGCGCGAGTTCCCATTGACAACCCCGACACTCATCTGGAATTGACCATGATTCACGAGGCCATGATTCTGGAATATTCGGGGCGACATTTGGCACTGTGGGAATGGGCAGCCAGTTTGAAACTGTTTGCCTATTCGTGCATTGGACTGGCGATCTTTTTCCCCTGGGGTGTGGCGCAAGCGCATGATCCTCTGGCACTTCTTTGGGCACTGCCAGTGCTGGTTTTCAAGTTGGCCGTGGGTGGTTTTTTGCTCGCAGCCATTGAGGCCGTCAGCGCCAAAATGCGAATTTTTCGTGTGCCTGAGTTTTTGGGAACTGCGTTTTTGCTGGCGGTGATTGGCTTGTTGGTCAATGTGTTACTGGGAGCACGTTGATGCGGCATGTGCCCCAATTGATTAACCTGTTTGCAACATTGATTTTGATGTTGTCTTTTGCCATGATTTCGCAGCGTCGCATTGTTTCGCTCATCAATTTGTTCATGGTTCAGGGCGCGGCCCTGGTGGTCACCTCGTTTTTACTGGCTTATGTTGCCCATCAGCCGGATTTGTATGTGTCAGGTGCATTGACCCTGGTGCTCAAGGTCATGTTTATCCCGTGGATGCTGCACCGTGTGATTCGCCAACTCAATGTGAAATGGGATGTGGAAACCCTGTTCAATATTCCCACCACCATGCTCGTTGGCATTGCACTGGTGATTTTTGCCTTTAGCCTGGCGCTGCCGGTGTCTCGCCTGTCTGATTCCATTGCAGGGGGTTCTTTGGGCATTGCCTTGGCCTGTGTGTTTTTGTCTTTCATGATGATGATCACCCGCTCCAAAGCCGTGCCACAGGTGATTGGATTTTTATCAATGGAAAACGGTTTGATTTTTGCCGCCACCACAGTGACCAACGGCATGCCGATGATTGTGGAATTTGGCATTGCCCTTGATGTGCTGGTGGGGGTGTTGATTTTGGGTGTGTTCATGTTTCAGATTCGTGAAAAATTTGACAGCCTTGACATTCATCACCTCGAAGCCCTGAAGGAAGTCACACGATGAATGCACTGGTGTGGGTGTTGGTTTTTCCCTTGGCAGGCGGCCTGGTGTTGGGCTGGCTGGGGCATCAACCTTATGCGCGTGATGTGAACGTGGCGTTTAGTCTGGCGACCTTTGTGGCATCCGTGGCCTTGACGGTGCATGTGACGGGTCATGGGCCTGAAATGGCGTTTAACAAACAGTTTTTTATGGACCCCCTGAACGCTTTTCTGGTGAGTTTGACCACGTTTGTCAGTTTGACCACGGCCATTTTTTCCAGACCTTACATGCGCATTGAGCAAGAACACGGCAAGATGAATGCGCCGCGCATGCGTCTGTACCACAGCATGTACCAATTGTTTGGCTTCACCATGCTGCTGGGCTTGACGACCAACAATCTGGGAATTCTGTGGGTGGCGATGGAAGCCGCCACCCTCACTACGGTGCTGCTGGTCAGCGTCTATCGCACATCAGCCAGTCTGGAAGCTGCCTGGAAATACTTTATTTTGTGCGGTGTAGGCATTGCCCAAGCCCTGTTTGGCACGATTTTGCTTTATATGGCCGCCGACAAAGTGATGGGGAGCACAGGGGCTACGCTTTTGTGGACAGACCTAGATGCCATCAAGGCACAGTTAGACCCCACCATCATCACCTTGGCTTTTGTGTTTCTCCTGATTGGCTATGGCACCAAAATTGGCCTGGTGCCCCTGCACAGTTGGTTGCCTGATGCCCACGCCGAGGGGCCAACGCCGGTGTCAGCGGTTCTGTCTGGCCTGTTGCTCAATGTGGCCATGTACGCCGTGTTGCGCTGCAAGGTGCTGACCGACGGCGCTTTGGGATCGCACATCGCAGGGCAACTGATGATGGGTTTTGGGCTGCTATCGGTTGTGGTGGCTGCGTTCTTTTTATCGCGCCAAAAAGATGTCAAGCGAATGTTCTCTTACTCGTCCATCGAACACATGGGGTTGATGACCTTTGCTTTTGGCATGGGCGGGGCGGTCGCCAATTTTGCGGGGCTATTGCACATGACGGTGCATTCTTTGGTCAAGTCGGCTATTTTCTTTACCGTGGGTCACGCCACCCAACAAGCCAAAACGCAAGTGATGAGCGACATTCGCGGGTTGATCAAGGTGAACCCCACCGTTGGCTGGGGCATGATGATGGGTGCAATGGCCATTTTGGGTATGCCGCCCTTTGGCGTTTTTGCCAGTGAATTTTTAATTTTGACCACCGCCATGCGAGAGCAACCTTGGACAACACCCTTTTTGTTTTTGGCCCTGGGGGTGGCTTTTGCCTCCATCATGAGCCGTGTTTTGCCCATGGTTTTTGGCGATACTGATCTCAAAACCCTAGCGCATCCCCCTGCCTTGCTGCCTGTGTTTGTGCATTTGGCATTGGCTTTGATGTTGGGTTTGTACATTCCACCGTATTTGAATGCCTGGTTTGTGCGGGCTTCTGGCATGTTGGGAGGATGATGACAATTCCTGGTCTAGCCCTTGATGGCATTGTGTTGTCCACTATATTACCCATAGCGCATGCAACGGTCAATGTTGAACAGTGGACTGCAGCAGCGCTGGCCGTGCGTGAGGCTTTAGGGCGTTTACTCACGCTGTGGGCGAGCGATGATGGGCATTTGTCAGTGAATGCAGCTTATGCCACTGCCGATGGCGCGTTTTGGCTGACTTTGCCACTGGCCGCTGATAACCCCTGCTACCCCGATGTGTCAGCCGTGTTTTTATCGGCTGCACGTATGCAAAGGGCTGCAGCAGATTTGTCGGGTGTTCATGCCACCGGCGCATCTGATGTGCGACCCTGGCTGAACCACGGTGCCTGGGCGGTTGACTTTTTTCCGCTGCGTGCGCACAGCATAGATGGTCATGCTTCCACAGACACGGTGAACTATCCTTTTGTATCGGTGGTGGGGGAGGGCGTTCATGAAATTGCTGTTGGCCCCGTTCATGCCGGCATCATTGAACCTGGACATTTCCGGTTTTCTGTGGTGGGTGAAAAAGTGCTTCGCCTTGAGGAACGCTTAGGCTACACCCACAAAGGCGTTGAGCGGCGCATGACCGAATTCGACCCCTTGCAGGCTTACCGTCTGGCAGGGCGCGTGTCGGGTGACACCACTGTGGGTTACGCCTGGGCTTACTGTATGGCGCTTGAATCGGCCACGCAAACCGTCGTCTCACCACGCGCAAATACCCTTCGTGCGGTGATGCTGGAGCGTGAGCGGGTAGCCAACCATCTGGGGGACTTAGGCGCCATTGCCAACGATGTGGCTTTTGCCTTTGCTCTGGCGCAGTTTTCGCGTTTGCGTGAGAACTGGTTAAGGGCATCAGCACGGGTTTATGGCCACCGCCTGATGATGGATGGCGTTGTGCCAGGCGGTGTCAAGAATGACCTAACTCCACAGCAATGTGATGAATTGATTCAGTTATGTCATGAAACCGAGGGCGAGGTTCGA
>CAIXMC010000179.1 GCA_903920405.1 uncultured beta proteobacterium | reverse complement strand
TGGTGCAGCCTCTGAACTCGAAGTTCAGGTAGCTCAAACGCTGCTGCAAAGCGCCCGCGTCACCGTGGCCGCTTTGCAGCGCCAGCGTTTGCAAGATGAAAACGCACTGGTTTTACTGTTGGGGCAATCCTTGCCAGAAACTGCCCGCGCTGCATTGACCAAGGGCCAGCTTGACACCTTGCACTTTGCTGATCTGCCGGTAGGTTTGCCCTCCGAGGTACTCACCAGCCGCCCCGACATTCGTCAGGCAGAACAATTACTGATCGCCAGCAACGCCAACATTGGCGCAGCCAGGGCAGCGTTTTTTCCACGCATCAGTCTGACTGCCGGTGTGGGGTCTGCCAGCAGCGAACTTTCACAGTTGTTCAAGGATGGCTCATGGGGCTGGACGCTGGCGCCTCAACTGCTGCTGCCCATTTTTGATGCTGGGCGCAACCAGGCCAACCTGGACATGGCCAACACGTCCAAAAACATCGCCGTGGCGCAGTACGAAAAAGCCATTCAAACCGCCTTTCGTGAAGTCTCGGATGCCCTGGCCGGCCGAGAAACCCTGTCGCAACAGCTCCAGGCCAGCGAGGCTTTGCTCCAGTCCGAATCCAAACGCTCGCACTTAACCCAACTGCGCTTTGACCATGGCGCTTCAAGTTTGCTTGATTCACTCGATGCACAGCGCTCACTGTTTGCTGCCCAACAGTCGCTGATTCAAACCCGTTTGGCTGTTTTGCAGAACAGAATAGTGTTTTTCAAAGTGCTGGGGGGCGGGGTTTGAGTGGGGTTTTTTTGTATAACAAATCGGCCTCTAACGCACGCCCAGCTTGCGTAGTGCGCTATTCCTTTGGTAGTTATTGGCTTCTACCTGTAATGAAAGATGAGCCTTGTAGCCCTTGGTGGGTCGGGTGATCGCGAAGCGCGTAACCCGACAGTTTCACCCCGAAGGATGAAATTACCCTGGGAGCGAGGGCAGCCAGGTCAATGTTCAATAAACACGGCATCGAGCGAAGCTGCATCAATCACCGCCAAAATCCAATGTTCCAGTTGCTCCGGTGTGGCTTTGTTGATTCGCTCCAACGTGCCATCCGGCAGGGGAGAAAAGCGTTTGGATAACAGTTTTCCCAGCACCGAGATTTGGTTTTCCAGCTTGCCTTCTTGCCTTCTTGCCTGCCTTCCTCCCGCTCAGCGCGTCTTTCGGTGATTTCGCTGATCAGCGCACGTTCTCGATTCCACGCGGTTTCGCGTGTGGCCGCGTCAGCACTCAGTGCTCTGAGTTGCGCCATGGCTTTTTGTATGGGGACAGATGTCACTTGGTTCATGATGGATTCCTCTTGCCAATGTTCAAAAAATGTTAAGAAATCAGCCAGTTGGGGCGATGCCAGTTTGAGGCGGTCGGCTTTGCGCATCAGGGTGATATTGAGTTGCAGTTCGTCTCCCAGCTTGACGTCGGGCTGCAAACGGTCACGCATTTCAAAGCACCACACGGCCTGGTTTTGATGTTTTGGGGCATCAAAAAGTTCATAGTCCAGCAGGTGAATGCCAATCACGCCTTTGAGCTGATGGTAATCCTGCCCACTACCCAATTGCCCAACAAATGTGCGCGCCA
>CAIXMC010000178.1 GCA_903920405.1 uncultured beta proteobacterium | reverse complement strand
CAGACGCACCCCCTACAATGCAAAACCATGGCACACCTGCACGATTACGGCTACAAATTCCTGTTCTCCCACGCCGACTTGGTGCGTGAGCTGCTGGAGGTGTTTGCATCACCTGGCGTACACGAACTGCTCAACTACGCCACATTGCGTCCGCAGTCAGGCAGCTTTGTCACTCCGGCCATGAACCTAGGATGATGCAATACGTGGCGGCACTCTATGAC
This sequence comes from uncultured beta proteobacterium, assembly GCA_903920405.1. Lineage (GTDB taxonomy): Bacteria > Pseudomonadota > Gammaproteobacteria > Burkholderiales > Burkholderiaceae_C > Rhodoferax. The sequence goes on along the minus strand of CAIXMC010000178.1, from coordinate 1,288 downwards.
CACTTGGTGCGCGGCAAGGTCATTGACCTAGCCGATGGTTTGCCTCCTGTGCTGCCCATCGTGATTTACAACGGCGATGCGCGCTGGCGGCACAGCCCTGAAGTGTTTGACCTGATCCAGCCGCACCCGCAGGTGCTGACGGCGTATCAACCCCGTCTCAAATTCTGGTTGTTGGACGAAGGACAGTTCAGCGCAGAATACCTCAACGGGCTGCAACGGGTAATGGCAGCCATCTTTCGCATGGAACACACCCATGACACTGAAGAGGCCAAACAGGCCATCCGCTGCCTGGGTCAGGCAGTGGCAAAATCATCGTTCAAGCAGACCATCGACCGTGCGGTGATGCAGTGGATGCAGTTTCGCTTGAGCCACAAAATGCCTGGATTGGTGATGCCAGCGATAGATGAAATACTGAAAGGGAGTGACATGCTTGAAACAAACATGGATCAATGGCGAAACAAAGCCATCGCGGAGGGTGTCTTGCTTGGCAAGCTTGAAGGCAAGCTCGAAGGTGAATCGACACTACTTGAGCGGCTACTTGTCAAGCGTTTCAGAGGCATCACAGAAGGTACCCGGGCACGGCTCAAATCGGCCACCGCCGAGCAACTCGAAATGTGGGCTGAACGTATCCTGGATGCTCACACTTTGGCGGATGTTTTCAACGAACCTTGAGAAGGCTCATATTGGGTTTTGAGGACATGTTTCAGGCTGAAGCAGGTTTTCAACGAGAGCACCTAATAAGGCTCGTCCCCGCCGTCTGACGTTATGCACGAACTCAAAAAAACTTAGATAGAGAGGCAGTTTTTCTTGGGAAAGTCCACGATGTGGACGCAGCCACGATCGTAATAGTGACCAGAAGCCTTCCATTGTGTTGACGTGAACCTCGTGAAATCCGTCTCCATCCTCATCACGTGCATACTCTCCTGAACTGTGGCACACCGATTTGTGAAGGTAGCCCCAAGCTGGCAATGGCGCATAAATCGTGTACTCATCGGTATACACCAGCGATCCAGCAACGATGGTCTCTTCGATGATTGGTCGTATTGCTTCCTGTCGTACATTCGCAAGCATTTCAAATGAGCCACCATAAATTCCAGAAATCAGCCTTTCACCAAGAAGGCAAAGAAGCCACCCGATGAGGTATACATATCGGAAAGTTGTTTTTAGCTACATCCTTAGGATGTGGTCAGTAATAAGTTCCCCATTTGGCCGTCAGAGTTGGGAGGCAATGCTAGGCGCAAATCGCGCGGTGTGGCCATGCCACATAAGCGATTTGTAACGACGCAGT
>CAIXMC010000177.1 GCA_903920405.1 uncultured beta proteobacterium | reverse complement strand
CACCATGGGATGAGTTGGTCTGCAAACGGCTCCCACGCGCTAACCTCACTAAATGCGATCACAGTTAACGGTGTGGCACGACAATGGCTGCAAAACCGTAGATTTGACCTTACTTGGGCAGCCAAAGCGGCTTAGTCAATCGTACAGGTCGAGTTTTTTGACCATCAGAAAATCAAGGATGCCATGCTGCTGGCCGACATCCACCGCGCCGTGCAGGGCACTGCCGACGTGATCCTGTTCAATATTGACGCCAAGGCTGATAGTAAAACGGAACGCGATGCCATTTTGCAAGTGTTCTTGCGCGTGTTCAATGAAAAACTGGGTTTCTCAGGGGATGCCCCCCACATTGCCGACATGGAACGTTACCTGGTGAGCAAGGGGGTTTTTGACATCTTCAAAGCCAGTTTTGCCAAGTCCAATGGCCGTACATGGAATCAGGAGCGCGATGCCGTTGACTTTTTACGCGACGACATCGTGGTCAGTCTGGCTCAGGCTTTAAAGATAACGCCAGAGTCTGCAAGCCAATGGTTTGACCATGCGCGTGACAGCCACCGCATCAACATCGAAGGTTTTGCCAAATTGGTCCATGACCATCTGGCCACGCAGCCTGCCCATCACAAGGTCATTTTTTTGGTCGATGAGGTAGGCCAGTTCATTGGCAACAGTTCGCCGCTGATGCTCAGCCTGCAAACCATCACTGAACAATTGGGCACTCAGTGCAAAGGTCGCGCTTGGGTCATTGTCACCAGTCAGGAAGACATTGATGCCGCCATTGGCGAGGCCAACAAAGCACGCAGCCAGGACTTCTCCAAAATCCAGGGACGATTTCATACCCGCCTGTCATTGGCCAGCAGCAACACCGATGAGGTCATCAGCGAACGTCTGCTGGCCAAAACCGAAGCTGCCCACGTTGCCCTGCGCGATGTATTTGCAGGCCAAAGCGACGTCATCAACAATCAGCTCAGTTTCATGGGCAATTCAGTCAGTCTGCGTGGCTACAAGGATTCGATAGAGTTTGTGGCAACGTATCCGTTTGTGCCCTACCAGTTCACCCTGCTGCAAAAAATCTTTGAATCCATCCGAAAAGTGGGGGCGACTGGCAGGCATTTGTCACGCGGCGAGCGGTCTTTGCTCGACGCGTTTCAGTCTGCCGCCATGCACAATGCCCATCACAGCACCGATGTGTTGGTGCCTCTGTATGACTTTTACCCGTCGATCGAAAGTTTTATCGACGGCATGGCCAAACGCTCGATTGACGAAGCCCCGCAAAACCCAGCCTTGCAGCCATACGACAGCCTGCTGCTGAAGGCCATGTTTCTCATTCGCTACATTCCTGACATTGTCAAACCCACCATCGACAACCTGGCCACCTTGTGCATTGACCAGATGGATGCTGACAAACTCGCCCTTAAACGCAAAATTCAAGAGAGCCTGGCCAGACTGGAGCAGCAGCGTCTGGTCAATCGCAATGGCGATTTATGGTTCTTTTTGACCAATGAAGAGCGTGATGTGGCGCGAGAAATCGGCCACGTTGACGTTTCAACTGCAGAAAAATCCAGGCTGCTGGCCGAGATTATTTTTGACGAAATTCTGGGAGGACAAACCAAAGTTCGCCACCGTGACACCAAAGGCGACTATGAATTCAACCGCCTGCTCGATGGTGCTCCCTTGCGGCAGGCCAACCATACCCTTAGCTTTGAAGTGCTCACCCCGCTGGGTGATGACTACGACCATTTGCACGCCGCCAGGTGCATTTTGCGCAGCAGTGAAGGCCATGGCCGCGCCATTGTTCGACTGGCCGAAGGGAACAGGCTGGACATTGAACTTGCGCTGTACAAAAGAATAGAAAAATACATCGTCAGCCCCAAAGCCGACCAGGCCACGCCATCGCTCAAACGCATTTTGAGTGACCGCAAGGATGAAAACCGTGAACGCCGTCAGCGTCTGGTGTATCAACTGTCTGAACTGATCACGCAAGGTAAGTGCTTTGCCTTGGGGCAGATCGTGCAGATCAAAGCCACTGGCCCCGAAAAGGTATTGGACGACTTGCTCAACTACCTCATCAGCAACACCTACAGCAAGCTGCATTTCCTGAACGTTCGCCAGGCCGACCCACAAGATGAAATCAGGGCGGTACTCAGCGCTGACCACTTGAGTCGCCCCAACCTTGATGTGCAAGGCAATGAAGGCAATGCCCTGGCTATCAAGGAAATGCGTGAGTACCTGATGCTGGCGGCCAGCCAGACCAGGGTGTTGCTGTCGGATGTGGTGAATCGATTTTCTGGCATTCCGTGGGGCTGGAAGCCCGAATGGGAAATCGTTTTGCTGATGGCCCGCCTGTTCATGGCGGGTGAAATCAAGCTCATGCTGGAAGGCTCAGACCTTGACCCTGCCAGCGCCACAGAACCCCTGACCAAATCAGCCCGGTTCAAACAGGTGTCCATCCTGAAGCGCAAAACGGCGGATGCCACCAGCCTGAAACGTGTACGTGAGCTGTACAAAGACCTCTTTCAACAACTGGGGCGTGAAGATGAAGACACGCTGGTCACTGACTTTCGCACCCGTTTGTCTGAATGGCAATCTGACCTCAACGGGTTCATCCTGACGGCCAGCACACTCCATCACCCGGGCAAAGCAGACCTGGATGCCTTACTGCATTGCATCGCCCAACAGCTTGCCATTCATGACAGCTTTGCCTTTATCGAAACTCTGTTGGCAGCAAAAGACGACTGGCTGGATGCGGCAGATAACATTCATGATTTGGTTCATTTTTACAAGACCCAAATCACCGTCTGGCGCAAACTGCTGGATGGCCTGCGCTCTGTTGCCGACAACACCGGGGCACTGCACAAAATGCCCCAGGCTGCCGCCGCCCTGACAGCGCTAACTCATATCCGCGACAACCCAAGGCCCTACGGCCAAATCAATCGCATTGAGCCTCTTCTGGCCACGGTGATGTCGGTCAACGAACAACTGGCACAGCAACAACGTGAGCGGGCGTGTTTGTCCATTGAAGGAAAACTTGCCGAAGTCCAGGCCAAACTCGATGCCACCCATGCCAATCCCGACACCTGCAACCAGGCTTTACACGCCTTGCAATCACTCAAAATCCGTATCGCCAGCCAAACCAGCATCGCTCAAATTTTGTATTTGCAAGGCCAGGGTGGCGAAGCCATGGATGAAGCCATCACCCTGATTGAAGCCTCGGCGAAGCCCGTGCGTGCCACATCAGGTGACGCAGCTCAGCCCCTGCAAACCGGCCAGCCAACAGCCAAAACAACCAAAGTGATTCGAGCAGCCGATTTCTCGGCCAAGAGCTACCTTGAAACTGAAGCCGATGTCGAAACCTTTGTGACCCAACTCAGGGCAGAATTGATGATGACGGTCAGGGCGGGGCGGATGGCAAGGGTTCAATAGCTTGTTACCATGTTTCATTTCCATTGAAAGGGGTTGTCATGCCGAACGTCAATTTCAGCGTTCCCGAAGATGTCAAAGAGGCCTTCAATACCACCTTTGACGGCCAAAACAAAAGTGCTCTCATGACCAGCTTGATGCGCGAGGCAGTAGAGCGAGCACAAAGCCAACAGCGCAGCCAAGATGCCTTTCAGCGCATCTTGGCGCGGCGGCAAAATGCCCCCTGCATCACCGAAGAACAATTTCGTGCTGCACGTGAAGAAGGCCGCCCGTGATTGTGGTGGTGGATGCGAGTGTTGCCGTCAAATGGTTTTTGCACGGCAACCCGGATGAACAACACACGGATCTGGCTTTGCGCGTGTTGGAGCAATCGGTGCTTGGCTTTCTGCCCATGGTGCAGCCGTGCCACTTTGTGGCGGAGGTGGTTGCCGTTTTGGCCCGACTCAAACCTGCACAAGCACAGGACGACTTGATTGATTTTCTGGACATCCAATACCGCACACTGACCAGCCCAGAAACCTATGCCACGGCAATGAAATTGGCATTGCGTTACCAACATCACCTGTTTGACACGCTCTACCACGCTGTGGCGCTGCACACACCGGGCGCGGTGTTGGTCACAGCGGATGAGCGTTACTACAACAAAGTCCGGATTGAGGGGCAAATCTGCTTGCTGCCAGATTTCAGATTTCCATGAACATGAAATGTCCAACTTGCTGTGCTGCCGAACTGGTGCATGACACCCGCGATATGCCCTATTGCTACAAAGGCGAGACGATCACCATTCCTGCCGTGAAGGCAGACTGGTGTCCGGCTGGCCAAGAGTCCGTGGCCGATCCAACCGAAATGCGCTGACCAGCTTGAAACCAGATTACTACATATTCAATAGCTACCAACGCAAGTCCCATAAGGGTTAGCGCCCTATTTGACCTATAAAAATCCATGAACAAAGCCAACCTCAAAGCCTACGCACCACAGGCCCGCAAAGACTTTATCGCTGCCGTCACCGCCCGTGCCAATCGGCTGGGTTTGTCTGGCAAAGGTGTCGCCTTTGATGTAGCACCCAGCCGGCCCGAGGGCCATGTGACGGTGATTGCCGGCCAGGCCTGGCCCATCAAAGTGCAGGCCCAGCGCGAACAACTTATCAAGCGCATCAAAAAAGATGGCTTTGATCAGACCCTGGAGGCCATTGCTTCCACCTGGTTTAACCGATTTGCTGCCCTTCGGTACATGGAACTGCACGATTATTTGGGGCACGGTCACCGCGTGCTGTCGGGCACCGTTGGGGGAGTGCCCGACATTCTGACCCACGCCACCGAACTGGCCGACCCCCAAAATGCCCATGCCTTGCCCGGTCTGAACGTCGAACTGATCACCGACATGAAACTGGCAGGAAACCGTGACGACGAGCTGTATCGTAGGGTGCTGGTCGCCCAGTGCAATGCCTTGTCTTGCACCCTGCCTTTTCTGTTTGAACGCATTGACGATGACTCTGAGCTGCTGCTGCCTGACAACCTGTTGCGCAGCGATTCTGT
>CAIXMC010000176.1 GCA_903920405.1 uncultured beta proteobacterium | reverse complement strand
GGTCTTTTATGAATCTGATTCAAACTCTTGAGCAAGAAGAAATTGTTCGTCTTAATAAAACCATCCCAGACTTTAGCCCCGGTGACACCGTGGTTGTGAATCTTAACGTGATTGAAGGTACACGCAAGCGTATCCAAGCCTTCGAAGGTGTAGTCATTGCCAAACGTAACCGTGGCCTGAACAGCGGTTTTATTGTTCGCAAAATTTCAAGCGGTGAAGGTGTTGAGCGTACCTTTCAAACCTACAGCCCCTTGATTGCCAGCATTGAAATCAAACGCCGTGGTGATGTTCGCCGCGCCAAGTTGTACTACCTGCGCGATCGCAGCGGAAAGTCTGCTCGCATCAAGGAAAAACTGCCTGCACGCAAGGTAGTGACTACTGCATACGTGTTGCCAACTGCACCGGTCAATGTTGTCGCTGAAGTGGTGACTGACGCAGTTGTGAGCGCCTAAAGTATTCCCAAATACCAAGGATATGCTCAACAATGGGTGTGATGCAAAAAATATGAAGCAGCCAACATGGCTACATACAAGAAGAAAAGTGAGGCGAATTTATTCGCCTATTTTGCTACCGAAAAAATAGCTAACTATGTAAGCAGGACGGGCGCTAGAGGCTGATTTGTTATACCAAAAAACTCACTCAAGTTCGCGCAGCTTGACAGGTGAGTATTGCCACCTCCACATCACTTTGAATCACACCCGTGGTGTCGGACACTCACCCTCTATTTGACTTTCGCACGAATTTCCGGCAGCGCTTTTTGCAAGTAGTACACCATCGACCAAACGGTCATGACCGCAGAAATCCAGATGAGACCCACGCCCCAGGTGTGGGTGTTGATCAAGCCCAATAAGGTGCCGTCAAAAAGCAAAAAGGGAATGGCCACCATTTGGACTGTTGTTTTGACTTTGCCGATGGTATGAACCGCCACACTTCTGGATGCGCCGATTTGCGCCATCCATTCCCGAAGCGCTGAAATGGCAATTTCACGACCGATGATGATCAATCCCACAAATACGTCTGCCCGCCCCAAATGCACCAGCACCAAAATGCAGGCACACACCAAAAATTTATCAGCAACGGGGTCTAAAAACGCACCAAACGCAGACACCTGATTGAGCCTGCGAGCCAAATAGCCATCCAGCCAATCGGTGGTGGCAAACATCACAAACATCACGGTGGCCACCAGATTGCAAGTGGCAGGATGAAGGGGTAAATAGAAAATGCCCACAATCAAGGGAATCGCCGCAATGCGAGTCCAGGTCATCAGGGTTGGGACAGTCCAAAACATGGTGCAATTGTGGCACGCACGACAAGATCAATGCAGAGCACGGTAAATGGTTTGTGCCAATTCATGCGAAATGCCTTCGACGCTCACCATATCATCGACCGAGGCCAAGGTGACACCGCGCACACCGCCAAAACGTTGAAGCAGGCGGGCGCGCCGCTTGGGGCCTATGCCTGGAATTTCTTCCAGTTGCCCACCGTCCATTCGCACTTTGGCACGGGCTGCGCGCATTCCGGTGATGGCAAAACGGTGGGCTTCATCACGAATTTGCGCAATGAGCATCAAGGCGGCTGAATCCTTGCCCAAATAAACTTTGTGACGTCCATCGGCAAACACCAATTCTTCCAGACCTATGCGACGGCCTTCGCCTTTTTCAACACCCACAATCAATGACACATCCAGCCCCAACTTCGAAAATACCTCGTGCGCCATGCTCACCTGTCCCTTGCCACCATCCACCAGTACCAAGTGAGGCATTTTGCCTATACCTGCTGGCGAGATGCCTGTGCGCTGCGCCTCTTGCAAGGCTTCAGACAGTTTGCTGTAGCGGCGCAGCAACACCTGACGCATGGCAGCGTAATCGTCTCCTGGCGTGATGTCGTTGATGTTGTAACGCCGGTATTCCTTGTTTTGCAGGGTGTGATGATGAAACACCACGCAAGAGGCTTGGGTCAGTTCGCCTGCTGTGTGTGAAATATCAAAGCATTCAATGCGCAGGTCATCGATGTCACTTGGCATCAGGTCGAGCGCGTCACACAATGCCCGCGTTCGCGCCAGTTGCGAACCTTCTTCAGACAACAGCCTTGCCAGTTGCAATTGTGCGTTGGTTTGTGCCATGTCCAGCCAGATACGGCGATGCTCTCTGGGTTGGTGGATGGCGCTCACTTTGACACCGAGTTGAACGGACAATGCCGCCAACAAGGCCATGCCAACGGGCGCACTTACCACCAAAGTGGGGGGAACAGGCACATGCAGGTAGTGCTGTGCCACAAAAGCATCCAGCACTTGAGATTCAACCGATCGCTGGGCAGTATCGACGGATGTGCCGTCGTCATCCAAATCCAAGCCAATGCTGTCCTGGACTTGCACCGGAAAATAGGGCCGGTCGCCCAAGTGCCGCCCACCGCGCACCATGGCCAGATTGACGCATGCCCTGCCCCCCTGCACTTTGACGGCCAAAACATCCACATCACGATCCAACACGTTATCGACCGATTGCTGATGCAAGACATTGGAGAGTGCTGCGACCTGGTTGCGCAATTCTGCCGCCTGTTCAAACTCCAGTTTGTCCGCATAAGACATCATGCGTGCCTCCAGCTCGGTCATCACATCCTGAGTGTCTCCCTGCAAAAAACGTTCGGCATGGGTGACACCCTGGGCATAGTCTGCCGCCAAAATGTACCCTACGCAAGGGCCTGAGCATCGTTTGATTTGGTAGAGCAGGCAAGGCCTTGTGCGGTTGCGAAAGACTGACTCTTCACAGGTGCGCAAACGAAACACCTTTTGCATCAGCAAAATGGCTTCCTTGACGGCCACGGCACTGGGGTACGGGCCAAAATAATGGTGTTGTTTATCAACAGCTCCCCGGTAATACGACACACGCGCAAACTGATCGTGGGGATGGATGGGTACACTGATTTTTAAGTACGGGTAACTTTTATCATCTCGAAACAAGATGTTGTATTTGGGGTTGAGCGTTTTGATCAGATTATTTTCTAAAAGCAAAGCCTCTGCCTCTGATCGCACCACTGTAGTTTCCAGACGGACAATTTTGCTAACCATGTGACCAATTCGGGTGCCACTGTGGTTTTTTTGAAAATAGCTCGATACCCGCTTTTTCAGGTTAATGGCCTTGCCCACATAGAGCACCTGACCCTGTGCGTCAAAGTAACGATACACCCCGGGTAGCGTGGGCAATTTGGCAACATCGCTTAACAATTGCTCTGGGTGGGTGACTGTTGCATCAGGTGGCGTAGGCGTTGTGGCATTGGGCATTGGGCATAGTGTGGAAAAAAAGTGATTGTCGATAATTCCAACGATGAATCCTGGATTCGGCTTCCCACTTCAGGCGGGACAGAGATGAAGTCAACCGCCGGCGCTACATTGCAATTCGTCCCGCCTTAAATAGGAAGCCACCGCACCGCCTCTGCACCCCTGGGGGCAATACGACCGATGTCATAAACGGTCTCGCCTGTTGCACGCAACGTAGTGGCGCATTCAAGCGCGTGGGCTGCGTCAATCACCACCACCATGCCAATCCCGTTGTTGAATGTGCGGTTCATTTCATGGTCATCAATGCCCGCTGTGGTTTGCAGCCACGCAAACAGTTCAGTTTGTGGCCAACTGCCTTTGACCAAATGGGCTGCCATACCTTGGGGTAAAACGCGTGGAATGTTTTCAAGCAGGCCACCGCCGGTAATATGGGCCAGTGCCTTGATGGGGTGCTGTTGCAAGGCAGCAAGCAAGTTCTTGACATACAGGCGGGTGGGTTCCATCAGGGCTTGCCTGAAAGGTTTGCCGTCCAGTGTTTGGGGGGCGGAAATGCCCGCGCGGTCAATGCACTTGCGAACCAGACTAAATCCGTTGGAATGCGCACCGCTGCTGGCCAGGCCCAGCACCACGTCGCCAGGCACAATGCCTGCCCCTGTCAAAATTTTGGACTTTTCCACTGCGCCGACAGCAAAGCCTGCCAAGTCATATTCGCCTGGTGCATACATGCCAGGCATCTCTGCGGTTTCACCTCCAATCAAGGCACAACCTGAGAGTTCACAGCCTTTGGCAATGCCGCCTATGACTGCAGAAGCGGTTTCGACATCGAGCTTGCCACAGGCAAAATAGTCCAAAAAAAACAAAGGCTCAGCCCCTTGCACCAACACATCATTCACACTCATGGCCACCAGATCAATGCCTACGGTATCGTGCATGTTCCATTCAAACGCAAGTTTGAGCTTGGTCCCCACACCGTCAGTGCCGCTGACCAAGACAGGTTCCTGAAAACGCTTGGGCACTTCAAACAAGGCACCAAAGCCACCAATGCCTGCCAGTACGCCTTCGCGCAGGGTTTTTTTAGCCAGCGGCTTGATACGCTCGACCAGTGCATCGCCTGCGTCAATGTCAACGCCTGCATCTTTGTAGGTCAGGGTCGTGGTGTGAGATGGTGTCATGGGAAGTTTTGATCAAAACAAAAATGTTGAGTGATGAGGCTGCACATGGGGTTGCCAAGGATATTATTGACCATATCCCAAGCCAGCCCGATAGAATCAAGTCAGATTTTATGTGACGGCTTTTCGCCCAATGCAACTTAATTCCAATCAAAAAAAAGCTCTTACCTGGCTTGCGCTGTTGCTGGGTCTTTGCGCCGTGTTGTGGCTGTTGGCACCCGTTCTCACGCCATTTGTGGTGGCGGCCATACTGGCTTATGCCCTGACTCCAGTTGTAGATTGGCTTGATGCCCTGGGCCGTGGCAAGATGCCCCGTTTGCTGGCGGTACTGGCGGTTGAACTGGTGGTGATCGTGTTGGTGTTGGCTGTCTTGCTGCTGATTGTTCCCATTTTGCTCAAACAATGGCCCTTGTTACGTGACCAGTTTCCTGCCCTGCTGGAGTACTTGAACGCCCACTTGCAAGCTATTTTGTCCCAGTTGGGTGTTCATCTGACGATGGATACACCAAGCATCAAAGCCTTTCTCATGGAGCACGCCAATGTGCAAGACAGTATGGGCAGTGTGCTGGCTTCGGTCAAAATGGGTGGAAGTGTGGCGTTGTCGGTGGTGGGCAATGCCATTTTGATTCCAGTCGCACTGTTTTATTTGCTGCTGGAGTGGCATCGTTTTATTGCCCTGTTGCTGGTTTTGGTGCCCCCTGGTTTTCGCACGGTTGTCCATAGTTTTAACCATGAGGCTGATGCCGTGCTGGGGCAGTACCTGCGCGGTCAAGCCCTGGTCATGCTGGTGTTGGCGCTGTATTACTGCGTAGCACTGACGCTGTTTGGTCTGGACCTGGCGCTCCCCATTGGGGTCTTGACCGGGTTGTTGATTGCCATTCCTTATGTTGGTTTTGGACTGGGGATGATGTTGGCCACACTGGCGGGCTTTCTGGAATTTTCTTCGCAAACCGGGCATGTGAGCGCGTTGGTGATGGTGGCAGTGGTGTATGGTTTTGGGCAACTGCTGGAAAGCTTTGTGCTAACCCCGCGCCTCGTGGGTGAACGGATTGGCCTGCACCCGCTGGCTGTTATTTTTGCGCTGCTGGCTTTTGGGCATTTGCTGGGTTTTGTGGGAATTTTGATGGCATTGCCTGTCAGTGCAGTGCTGTTGGTCGCTATTCGTCGTATGCGCTGCGCCTACCTGGGCAGTGCCTTGTACCTTGGGTCATGAGTCTGGATGTCTATTTGTTTTTGTACCTGTCATGAAACAGTTGGTGCTTGACCTAGGCTTGGCTCTTGGCCCCAGCCTGGACAACTTTTGCGCTGGCCCCAATCAGGCTGCGCTGGAACACCTCACGCTCTTGTTGGGTCATGTGCCAACAGGAGTGGTATCACGCTCACCCCACACTTATTTATGGGGCTGCACTGGCAGTGGTAAAACCCATTTGCTCAAAGCCGTTTATATGAGCTTGCATGGCCAGGGTGCTGCACTGGGCTGGCTGGATGCCAGCATGTCGGTCTGGCCGGAGTTCCACGAGGACTGGGCTTTGGTGCTGATGGATGATGTTCACCATTTTGACGCCGCGCAACAACAAGCCGCTTTCAATTGGTTTGTCAATGCCCAAACGCAAAATATCAGCGTATTGGCAACTGGTGCCGTGCCCCCCGCTGATTTGCCACTGCGAGACGACTTGCGGACACGTTTGGGTGGCGGTTTTATTTTTGCCTTGCAAGCGCTTGACGAAACGCAAAGACGTACCGTGTTGCGTGACAATGCCCAATCTCGCGGTATCACTCTCAGCGATGAGGTGATGGATTTTCTGCTCACACGCTTTAGCCGCGATCTGGGCAGCTTGATGGATCTGCTCAATGTGATGGACGACTATGCCCTGCAAACCCAGCGCGCCATCACCATTCCCCTGATTAAAACAATGATGGACAACGCCTGACTTCCCTTTTTGACATGAAACTTGCCCTGTTTGACCTTGACCACACGCTCATTCCCATCGATTCCGATTACGAGTGGGGTGTTTTTACCACTGCACTGGGCTGGAACAATGCAGAGGAATTTACCCGTCAAAATGATGCGTTTTATGCCCAATACAGAGCTGGCACCATTAATATTCATACTTATGTTCGCTTTGCCACCACCGCCTTGTGTCGTGAAGGCGCTCTTAAATCAGAAGCTGCTCATGCCCGTTTCATGCAAGAGGTGATTCAAAAAGCCATTCAACCCCAAGCCCTGTCACTCATTCAATCGCACAAGGACGCTGGTGATACGGTGATCATTGTGACCGCTACCCATGAATTTGTAACTCGCCCCATTGCCACAGCGCTGGGAGTGTCTGAGTTGATTGCCATCAACCTGGTTCGCGATGCTGACACGGGCTGGTTTACGGGTGACATTTTGGGCACACCGTCTTTTCGTGAGGGTAAAGTAGCACGAGTACAAGACTGGTTGCGTGAACGTCATTTAAGCTGGGCAGACATCGATGTCACTTTTTACAGCGACTCCATCAACGATTTGCCCCTGCTAGAAGTAGCCCACCACCCTGTCGCCACGAACCCTGATCCGCTATTGCGCACCATCGCTCTCCAACGCGGTTGGCACATACTTGAGCTTTTCTCCCAGTAATCACACGGGCTTTACACATCACCATTCAATGATCACAAAATTTATCAATAAACTTCTTGGCAAGTCACCCAAAAACCCCTATGGCAAACGCGTTGAAGTGGGTGTGGACGTTCACGGTATCAACCCCAAACTGGTGGATGATCGCGCCTTGAATGCCCTGCGCACTCTGAAAAACGCAGGTTATGAAGCCTATATCGTCGGCGGTGCCGTGCGTGACCTGATGCTGGGGTTGTCGCCTAAAGATTTTGATGTGGCCACCAACGCCACCCCGGAGCAAGTCAAATCCCTGTTTCGCCGTGCTTTCATCATTGGTCGGCGTTTTCGCATTGTGCATGTGGTCTATGGGCTTGGGCGCGAGCATGAGGTGATTGAAGTTTCCACCTTTCGTGCCTATTTGGACAACGCCGGTGCCGAGCAGGTGGCAGGCAATGAAAAAACCAGCACGATCGACCTGGCCGGCATAAAGCACGCGGTCGATTCCACAGGCCGTGTATTGCGCGACAACGTGTGGGGGCCGCAAGATGAAGACGCTGCGCGGCGTGATTTCACCATCAACGCCATGTATTACGATTTCGAGCGTCAGGTGGTGGTGGACTATCACAACGGCATCAAAGATGCCAAAAATCGCGTCATTCGCATGATTGGCGATGCTGCCACACGTTACCGTGAAGACCCCGTTCGCATTATTCGTGCCGTGCGCTTTGCCGCCAAGTTACACGCACTGGGCTTTCAGATCGACCCCAAAACCGCTGCACCACTCATCAAAAGCCAATCGCTTTTGTTGGAGGTTCCACAAAGCCGCATGTTTGATGAAATGTTCAAGCTGCTGCAAACCGGTCATGCGCTGGCCTCCATCGACAAACTGAAGGAACTGGGCATGACGCGAGGCATTTACCCCTTGCTCGATGTGGTGGTGGAACGCTCCGAGCAACCTTTGGTCAAGCTGGCACTAAAGGATACTGATCGCCGTGTGGCAGAACGAAAATTTGTGGCCCCAAGCTTTTTGTTAGCGTGTGTGCTATGGGCTGATGTGCGCGACGGTTGGGCACAACGCCTCACCGCACAGCAGCATTCACACCCCGCGCTGCAAGATGCCATTGACGACGCGTTTAACGCACGCATTGGCGATGTCTCTGGCCGTGGCAAACTGGCAGCCGATATGCACGAAATCTGGATGATGCAGCCGCGCTTTGAAAAACGTCTGGGCAGTTCGCCTTTTAATTTAGTCGAGCAACCGCGTTTTCGCGCAGCGTTTGATTTCATGCGCTTGCGTTCTGAAGTGGGCGAAATAGAAGAAGTGCTGGCAGACTGGTGGGAAGAATTTAGCCAAGCCAATAACAGCCTTCGCCGCGACATGGTCGATGAAGTTCGACTAGAGCAGCAACAACGCGCCAAATTGGCTCGCACACCCAAGGTACCCAAGGCACCCAAGGCATTACCCAAAACTGACGAGGCTTCTTCTGATACCCAGGTCGGTAATGAACAAAAACCAGAGGACGGTGCAACCAGCGAAGCACCCGCAGCCCCCAAAAAGCGCCGTCGTCGTCGCCCTGCGAAGCGAACACCTCCCGACTCGCCTGCGCCAGACACATCGGCCTGAAAGATGTCAGACAGGGCTACTTCTACGCCATCTGAAGTTTTGGCCTTTATCGCACTGGGTGCCAATGTGGGCGATGCCAAAGGCACAGTACAAAGCGCCATCCGCAGCATGGCTGCTCTGCCCCATACCCGATTGGTGCGTGTATCCAGTCTGTACCGCACTGCCCCTGTAGATGCCGATGGCCCTGACTTTATCAATGCTGTTTTATCGGTTTTAACCAAGCTGGGCGTGCATGAGCTGCTCTCAGAATTACAGCAGCTTGAAGGCCTGGCCGGACGCATCAGGCCCTACAAAAACGCACCGAGAACCCTTGACCTTGATATTTTGCTCTATGGTCAGGTCTGCCTTGACAGCCCCACCTTGCAAGTGCCCCACCCGCGCATGGTGGAACGTGCATTTGTGCTCGTGCCGTTAGCTGAAATTGCCCCACATCTTGTCAGCACCACTGATCTTGACAAAGTGGCTTCACAAACCATTTGTCGTTTATCAGACGAGGGTGATCGTTTCAATCCACGCCCATGAAGTGGCGAATTTAAAAGACAGTCCAAGTCACAACCTTCTGCACTGCGCTGTGTACGCATGGATGCCTCCCCCATGCCTTGACCATGCTCCAGATTGAAAACCTTCACGCCTTCTACGCCAAAAGTCATATTCTGCAGGGCGTTTCCATGACGGTGGGGACGGGCGATATGGTGGCGTTGCTGGGGCGCAATGGCTCGGGGCGCTCCACACTGGCCAAGGCCATCATGGGCTTGGTGAAAACCACAGGCAGCATCCTCTGGCGCGGGCAACAATTAGTAGGAAAACAAACGTTTGAGATTGCGCGCCAAGGTGTGGGTTATGTGCCCGAGAGCCGTGATATTTTTCCAACCTTGACCGTAGAGCAAAACCTGATGCTGGGGCAAAGGCACAGGTCACCAAGGTGGTCCATGGACGATATGTATGCCATGTTTCCACGGCTGAAAAGTCATCAGCACCAACCGGCGGGTGTGATGTCGGGGGGCGAGCAGCAAATGCTGGCCCTGTGCCGAACCCTGATGGGAGACCCCAACCTGCTGGTCGTCGATGAACCTACCGAAGGGCTGGCCCCCAAAATCGTCACGCAGGTAGGGCAATTGTTGCAAACACTCAAAGCGCGCGGGGTGTCAATTTTGCTGGTGGAACAAAAGCTCACCTTAGCGCTCAACATGGCAGACCGTTGCTGCGTGATGGGGCATGGCCGGATTGTGTTTGACGGCTCGCCCGCGGCCTTTTGTGCTGATCGTCATATTCGCCGCGAATGG
>CAIXMC010000175.1 GCA_903920405.1 uncultured beta proteobacterium | reverse complement strand
TCTTACTTCGCCAGAAACCCTATCCTGACTGTCCTCAACAACAATGAGCTTTTCGCCATTGAACAAAGCAGCCTGCTCACCTTGAAAAAAACCGTCAGCAAAAGTAACCGACACGCCCAGGTCGTCGGAACGCCGGCCAATCATGGCCGCAGGGGTGGTGTTGTACAGGCGTGCCAGTGCGACATTGACCAAGACGAATTTGCCTTGATCGTCCTTGAGAAACACAGGGTCGTCAATATTGTCAATCACGTTGCGAACCTGCTGGCTGCACATGTGCATTGTGTCGGTCGTTCGTTGTAACTCTGCAGTCTTCTCCAAAACCTCGCGGCGAACCAGTGCGACTCTTCCTGTGCTGACCAAAATCAACACTTGAAGCATGCTCGCCAATAATAAGCCAGCAGCGCTGATGACCCACGTCTTCCAGGCGGGATGTTCATCCAGCCACTGCCGATTCGGAAATACCACAAGATCCCATGTCCGGTCAAAGACGCTGATCGAGCCTTGCCAGACCAGATGCATCTGGGGTGGCGGTTTGTCGGGACCGGACTGAAACAGCAGGCGCTGACCAGGCGGGGCTGCTGGGTCACTGAGCTTGAACACGATGCCCGGCTCAATGCTGTGTCCCACGGTAGTCTGTGCCCTCTCGGCCATCTCGGCGACATTGAGGACGCCCACAGCAAAACCCAGCAGGCCAGAAGGATGGTTTGGCTTGAGCGGTTTTGTGCTTCGCTGGTAGGCTGGGTACAGCACCAGCATACCTACCTTTTGGTTCTGCACCAGCGTGATGGGGGCAGTGATAGTGAGTTGACCTAAGCGAAGTGCGCGCTCAATGGCATCGGCGCGTGTGGGTTCAGAAAAAATGTCGTAGCCCAGCGCGGCGCGGTTGGCCTCCAACGGGGAGATATAGGTGACCGCCACGTAGCTCGGGCGCACCGCGGCAGGGACAAGATGGCTCTGTGCATCGCGCTGGGTGATCCGAAACCCGGGCAGCGCCAGTCGCTGACCCTGTTCCCTCTCAAACGCTTTCCGATTGGCGTGTTGCACGTAGGTGTTGAAACTCAGCGCCAACTGATCCGTGTTGTCCTTGAGGGTCTGGTGCGTGAAATACTCAAATTGTTCCCGGCTCAGATGGGGCGTGACTTCGATCAGGTGGCAGAGCGTTGCCAGCATCTCTTTGTAGGCTATCAGGCGCATTTCAATGTGATGCCTGACATTGCTTGCCTGATAAGAAATTTCGTCGCGATATTCCTCGCGATCCGCTTTGGACATACTCATAAAAAACGCCAGCACCACGGAAACGCTCACCAAAACCACCCCGCCAATCGTGATCAAACGCCCCTTCCAGAGTGCATCCTGACGGTTTAAAAACGCCAACGCCAATGGCGCAAACATCCACACACCAAACAGGTCACCACACCACCACGCCAGCCACATCCAGTGCACATCGACCCCTGGCGTTCTACCCGTCAAATACAGTGACACCACCCCCACGGTTGCCGAAATCACACACGAAAGGGGACCACCAAGAGCAAGAAACTTCAGCACATCGCCCAGCTCATCCAGACTCTGCCAGCGCTGGGGCAGACAGCGCCGTATCAGCCATGCCCCCGCCCAAGCCTGCAACACCACGCCGCACGCAATGGCTAGCTCCACCAGCGCATCGCCCCAGCCCATACCGCCGTGGTCGTAGGTGGCATAACCGCCAACGACCAGCGCACCCACCCAAACGGATGGCCACTGCCGGTTGCCTGACATCAGCATCAAGACCAGCGCCAGACCGGCAGCCGGAAAAATAGGACAGACATAACTTGGCGCAATCACCAATTGCAGGCTCAAAATGCCCAGCACTACAAAGGCTGCCAGGGCATAAACACGGGCGCGAAAGGTGAGTTCGTTCATGCTATTTTTCGGTCAAGGTTCATTGGGTTCAGAGTCGAACAATTCGAAAGCAGCCAGCGGATCAAGGCGTTAGTATCCAGGTTGAACACCTGCTTTCAGTGGATTGCTGCCTTAGCCTGAAAATCGTAGCACAAATTGGCAATTTTTAATAAATAAATTCAAAAATTGGTAATTTATGTAATTTCTTCGTAACAATTGTCTCAACCGCGCGAATCTTTTTACCGTTTCCACGATCTGGCGTGGGAACGCATCCCGTGCCGCTCCATCGGCGTAAAACAAAAACAGGCACATCCTAACTGTCATGGCATCCTGGCCACCCGAATGATGAAAGAATTTTTTACCCATAAAAAGTGCCTGTAGCCCTTATGGGATAAGGATACATTGCTATTGTTTTCTTTATTCTTTCACATTAAGGATAGGGTCAACAATCAGTTTTGCATTGGGTTCGTCAGATTTTGGTAGCCGTTCACCGCAGATACGCTGAGCGACAAACAGATACACAGAGCGGCGATTTAGACACTCTTGTGCGACAGGCGTGCAGCACTATAGACTGGCCTTATCCACCTCATCAACCTGGGAAACCATATCATGACGATTCAATTGAAATCAACTTGTCTCACTCTGAGCCTTCTGGCCGTTGGCGTACTGCAACTGTCGGCCGTGCTGGCGCAGCCTCCGCTAGACTCATCGGCAAAGGCTTTTGGGCAGTCCCGACCGATTCCCGGTCAGTACATCGTAGTGTTCAAAGACACTGTAGGCGATGTGCAAACTGAAGCCTCGGCGCTGGCATCGCTGCATTGGCACTGGCTGCTAACCCAACGGCAAGCCCAACCGATGTTGCCGCCTTTCTGACCTCTAATGCCTCTGCCAATTTAGGATGTGGTCAGTAATAAGTTCCCCATTTGGCTCGTCAGATTTGGGCGCACTGCGTCGTTACAAATCGCTTATGTGGCATGGCCACACCGCGCGATTTGCGCCTAGCATTGCATCCCAACTCTGACGAGCCAAATGGGGAACTTATTATTGACCACATCCTTACTCACCTTGGTTGGCACTGGTTCCCCCAATCTGCTGGCCTATTCACTGGGTTCAGGCACTCCGGTGGTTGTGGCAAAGCAAGTGGTTGCTGTTAAATCCATCGTCGCAGCGTCCACCAAGACAAGAACCAGTTGGACACCGGGCGCAACGGTGTCCCTTCGTGATGTCAGCACTGGCGCCGCAGTCGCGAACGCTACGGTCACCGGTAGCTTTTACCCTGGTGTCACCAAGAGTTGTGTGACATTGAGTACGGGTAGTTGCAAACTGACAAGCACTGTTTTGTCCCTGAAGACAGTCGCCACGACTTTCAGCGTGACAAATGTCGCGGGCACCAACATGACCTATGACAGCTCTCAAAACCTGGCAGCGCAGTTGATCCTGATTCGCCCTTGAACTGATCTCGCTGGGGTCGATTTTCGCTATCCAAAAAAGCTCTTCAGAATTTGACTGGCAACACCGGCCATGACAAGGCCGACCATCCATTTCAAGAGAGTCATATCGGATCGGATGGCAGCAATTTCTTTTTCGAGTTTGGAAATATCGCCTTTGGTCGCCGTGGTTTCGCTGCTCAGTGCCTCAGCCGCTTTTCGCGCTTTGTCCTCAGGAACACCTGCCGTTCTAAAAGCGTCAAAAACCTCAAAAATCATCGTGCTCATGTCTCACCTTTGGATTCATTGGAGCACAGTTTACACCCCCGCAAAAACGTACCAGAACGGCTTGCAGCTTCTCCATGTCAAGGGGTTTGACCAGAAAATCATCCATGCCAGAGGCCAGACACTTGTGCCGATCTTCTTCGTAGGCGTTGGCGGTCAATGCAACGATGGGCAGACGGGGTGTACCGTGTTCGGATTCCCACAAACGAATTTTCTCGGTCGATTCCAGGCCGTTCATGATGGGCATTTGAACGTCCATCAACACCAGATCGGGCGAGCCACCCTGGGTGATAAAGTCAATCGCCTGTTGGCCGTCTTCAACGACCGTGACCGTCAAGCCCGAACAATCCAGCTCGCCCAGCATCGCCATGATGACCATTCGGTTCACAGGATTGTCCTCGGCAATCAGCACCGTTCCTGTCAAATCCCTGGCTGGCACTGCATCTAATGCTGCCGTGGTTTGATGCGAATCCTGCGCATCGGTCTGGAGCTGAGCGCGGACTCGAAACCAGAAGCGTGCGCCTTGGCCAAGTTTGCTGTCAATGCCTACCTCACCCTCCATCAATTGCGCCAGTTTCAAAACAATGGACAGTCCCAGACCCGTGCCGCCAAATTGGCGGGTGGTCGAACTGTCGGCCTGGCTAAAAGGTTGAAACAGACGTGCCTGCTGCTCATTTGTTATGCCAACGCCACTGTCTGATACCGAAAATAGAAGCACGGCGTGCTGGGACTGGCGTTCAATTTCGCAAGCCACAATGCGAACAAAGCCGTGAGCGGTGAATTT
>CAIXMC010000174.1 GCA_903920405.1 uncultured beta proteobacterium | reverse complement strand
TTGTTTAAAGTGAATTTGATACTATCAAGCAAGTTTGTTCTTTATTGGGTGTATAGAGGATTAAAAATATTCAAATTTAAGCCAGGACGTGGTAGCTTGGCGAGTATATGAATGATAAAAAATTTATGTATTCTAACTTATCTCGGCATCGCTCAACACCTCATTTATGCCGTCGCTGCACAACAGTAGTCGCTCCCCTGGCAACCATTGATGGCTGACGATATTCACTTGGAAATCATCGCAATCTGGGTCGGCCATGAACCAGGCGGTCAGGCCGTTCATAAAGCTGGTGGATTGTTCTGACTGCGCCCTGGTGATATCACCGTCATCCAGCATGTCATTGAGTATGTTGTGGTCGCGGCTGAGCAGGCGGGCTTGCGAGCTGCCATTCGTATCGCTGGTTAGCAAATAGGCGCGGGAGTCACCTACGTTGAAAATCGTCAGCGTGTCACCCGCGATGCGCACGCCCACCAGGATGTGGTCAGTAATAAGTTCCCCATTTGGCCGTCAGAGTTGGGAGGCAATGCTAGGCGCAAATCGCGCGGTGTGGCCATGCCACATAAGCGATTTGTAACGACGCAGTGCACCCAAATCTGACGAGCCAAATGGGGAACTTATTACTGACCACATCCTAAACATTCCCTCTCGAAAGCCCCTTATGACATCTTCAAAAGTTGCACTCATTACCGGTATCACGGGCCAGGATGGCTCTTACTTGGCTGAATTCCTGCTGGAAAAAGGTTATCAGGTTCACGGCATCAAACGCCGTGCCAGCCTGTTTAACACCCAGCGTGTGGACCATATCTACCAAGACCCCCACATTGACAATGCCAGTTTTGCCCTGCATTACGGTGATTTGAGCGACACCAGCAACCTGACCCGAATCATTCAGGAAGTTCAGCCCGATGAAATTTACAACCTGGGCGCGCAAAGCCATGTGGCTGTCAGTTTTGAAAGCCCAGAATACACCGCAGATGTGGATGGCATGGGCACTTTGCGCATTCTGGAAGCCATTCGCTTCTTGGGGCTGTCTCAAAAAACACGTTTTTACCAGGCCAGCACGAGTGAGCTTTATGGTTTGGTGCAAGAAATTCCCCAGAGGGAAACCACCCCGTTTTATCCGCGTAGCCCCTATGCCGTGGCCAAGCTGTATGCCTACTGGATCACCGTGAACTACCGCGAAGCCTACGGCATATATGCCTGCAATGGCATATTGTTCATCCATGAAAGTCCGCGCCGTGGCGAAACCTTTGTGACCCGCAAAATCACCCGAGGTCTTGCCAATATCAGCCAAGGGCTGCAAGACTGCCTGTACATGGGCAATATTGATGCCCTTCGTGATTGGGGTCATGCCAAAGATTATGTGCGCATGCAGTGGATGATGCTGCAGCAAGACCACGCCGAAGACTTTGTCATTGCTACCGGTGTGCAATATACCGTGCGTGAATTCATCAAAAAAACAGCGACTGCACTGGGCATGGAACTGCGCTGGGAAGGGCAGGGCGCGCAGACGGTGGCCTACTGGATGAATGCACCGCAGCCAGCAGAGAATATGGGCTGTCCTGTTGTCAAAATTGACCCACGCTACTACCGTCCCACTGAGGTTGAAACGCTCCTGGGAGACCCTTCCAAGGCCAAGGCCAAGCTAGGCTGGGTGCCTGAAATAACCCTTGATGAAATGGTTGTTGAAATGGTTGAGAGTGACTTGCAGCAAGCCAAACAGCACGCTTTGCTCAAGCAAAATGGTTACAACGTCAGCGTGAGTGTGGAATAGCTGCCTGTTGGCTCATATCCTGCGATTGCACCTTGCTCGTTGTGCAGGGCTGGGATAGTAGTTTGTTTCACCCAAATGGTTATATGAAATTGTGTCTTTTCCTGCTTGGCGTTGTTGTTCGTCGTTGCAATAGCTACGGCTATTGCGCCTCACTCGCCTGGCCAGACAGAAAAATCCGATGATTTCATGATGTCACCCTTTGCATGAAACGGACTATGGCATTGCATCTTTAACTCTGACGGCCAAATGTAAAACGTATTGTTGACCCTATCCTAAACTCTGATTTTCTATGTCATCCCCCCCTTCAGAATTTCTGGTCGAATTGTGTCATCTTGATTTTGGTTACGGTGAACGTCTGGTTCTGGACAACGTGTCTTTGACTATTTTGCGTGGCAAGGTGACCGCATTGATGGGTGCATCAGGCGGTGGCAAAACCACTGTATTGCGGTTGATTGGCGGCCAAATGAAACCCCAACACGGCCAGGTACTTTTTGACGGCCAGGACATTACCTTGATGAATCAGTCTGATTTGTACACGGCACGCCGTCGTATGGGAATGCTCTTTCAGTTTGGTGCTTTGTTTGCCGATTTGAATGTGTTTGAAAATGTTGCATTTCCCCTGCGTGAACACACCCGTTTGCCCGAGGCCTTGATTCGTGATGTGGTACTGATGAAACTCAATGCCGTCGGATTGCGCTGTGCCCGTGACCTCATGCCTAGCGATTTGTCGGGGGGGATGGCCCGCCGCGTGGCTTTGGCGCGTGCCATTGTGTTAGACCCCGAACTGGTGATGTACGATGAACCCTTTGCGGGGCTTGACCCCATTTCTTTGGGAACTTCGGCGCGATTGATTCGTGAACTCAATGACTCCATGGGGCTCACCAGTATTTTTGTCTCTCACGATCTGGAGCAAACTTTAGCCATTGCCGATCAAGTCATTATTTTGGCCAACGGAAAAATAGCCACCCAAGGCACACCCGACGAAGTGCGCCACAGCACCGACCCCTTGGTTTATCAATATGTTCACGCTTTGCCCGATGGTCCGGTTCATTTTCATTACCCAGGCACCACAGTCGCGCAGGATTTTGGTGAAAAGGTAAGCACATGATCTTCAACTTTTTGAAAGATATGGGTTTTGCCGTGCGCCGTCAAATGGCGGCGATGGGGTATGGTGCGCGCCTGTTTGTGCGGCTCTGGGCAAGCCTGGGCTACGCCATCAAACGCAATGTGCTGGTGCGCGATCAAATTCATTTTTTAGGCAATTATTCATTGCCCATCATCACCGTGGCAGGCCTGTTTGTGGGTTTTGTGTTTGGGCTACAAGGCTATTACGCACTCAAACGCTACGGCTCTGCCGAGTCTTTGGGTTTGTTGGTCACTTTGAGTCTGGTGCGTGAATTGGGTCCCGTCGTCACGGCGTTGCTGTTTGCAGGTCGTGCGGGCACATCGCTGACAGCAGAAATTGGTTTGATGAAGGCAGGAGAGCAAATCAGCGTGATGGAGATGATGGCCGTGGACCCCATCGATCGCGTTTTGGCGCCTCGTTTTTGGGCAGGTGTCCTCACCATGCCACTGCTGGCAGCCATGTTCAGCGCAACCGGTGTGATAGGCGGCTGGGTGGTGGGTGTGCTGATGATTGGGGTGGATGGCGGCGCGTTCTGGAGTCAAATTCAAGGAGGCGTGGATGTATTTAAAGACTTGGGGAATGGCGTGGTGAAAAGTTTTGTGTTTGGCGTGGCCGTCACCTTCATTGCGCTGCTGCAAGGCTACACCGCACAAGCCACGCCTGAGGGTGTGGCCATTGCCACCACACGCACCGTGGTGATGGCTTCACTGACGGTGCTGGGCCTGGACTTTATCCTGACCGCCATGATGTTTACGATATAAAGATATTGAGCAAGATGATAGAAAGAGACCAAATGCAACGTTCCAAAAATGATGTCTGGGTGGGTTTGTTTGTGCTGATCGGTGCTGTGGCCATTTTGTTTTTGGCGCTTCATTCGGCCAATTTATTGACCCTGAATTTTCAAAAAACGTATGCCGTCACGGCCAAGTTTGACAATGTGGGCGGGTTAAAGCCCAAGGCTGCCGTTAAAAGCGCTGGTGTGGTGGTCGGGCGAGTCGATAACATCGTGTTTGATGACAAGTCTTTTCAGGCCAAGGTCACGCTGGCGCTGGAAAATCGTTACACCTTCCCCAAAGACAGTTCCTTGAAAATTCTCACCAGCGGTTTGCTGGGCGACCAATACCTGGGGATTGAAGCAGGTGCGGATGATCACAATCTGGTGGCTGGCGATGTCATTTCCAGCACACAATCTGCCGTGGTTCTTGAAAATCTCATCAGTCAATTTTTATATAGCAAGGCAGCAGAACCCGCTACACCGGCGGCATCTGACGCCAACAGGTAGTATTCATGAGAAAATTTGTTTTTGGACGAATGCGAGTCATCGCCTCGTTTTTTGTTTTGGTTTTGCTGACGAGTGCCTGTGCGACTGGCCCTAACGTCAATCCACGTGACCCTCTGGAGCCATTGAACCGTCGGGTGTACAGCATCAATGATGCTGTTGATCGTGCAGTGATCAAACCGGTCGCCACGGTTTACCGTGATGTTTTACCTTCTCCCGTTCGCTTTGGTGTGACCAATGTTTTTTCCAATTTGCAAGATGTCTGGTCAGGGGTGAACAACACCTTGCAGCTCAAGAGTTTGGCTGCAGCCGAAAGTTTTGTGCGCTTTGGTGTCAATACGGTCTTTGGTCTGGGGGGTATTTTTGACGTTGCCTCGGAAATGCGCATTGAGCGCCATACCAAAGATTTTGGTCACACCCTGGGTTATTGGGGTGTAGGCCCTGGTCCTTATCTTGTTTTGCCATTGATGGGGCCTTCCACGGTGCGCGATACGGTGGCCTTGCCGGTTGATATGCAAGGCGACATCGTGTCAAGTGTGAAGCACGTCCCCACGCGCAATACAGCGACGGCAGTTCATTTGATCAGCAGGCGTTCGCGTCTGCTCGATGCCACCAAGATGCTTGATGAAGTGGCGCTGGACCCCTATACTTTTACCCGCGACGCTTTTCTGCAGCGCCGTCGCAGTGAGATGTTTGATGGCAACCCGCCCGACGATGAAGAGCCAGCACCTGCCTCCAACGACAATACACAAAATTAACTTTTGGATCCATTGACTATGAAGAATCGTTTCCTGCTTCAACTTTTCCACTTTGTGCTTGCTGCCTGCCTGACATGGTTTGCCGCGTTTGCGCAGGGAGTCGAAGAGTCTCCAAACGCATTGATTGAACGCATCACCAAAGACGCACTCGATACCATTCAAACAGACACAGCAGTGCAAGCGGGCGATGTTTCACGCATTATTGATTTGCTCGATCACAAAATCATGCCCTACCTGAACTTTCAGCGCATGACATCGTCAGCCGTTGGCCCAGCCTGGCGCAAAGCCACGCCAGATCAGCGCAAGCGTTTGGAAGCCGAGTTCAAAACCTTGCTGGTACGCACCTACGCAGGAGCCATGAGCCAGGCCAAAAACCTGACCTTTAGCATCAAGCCCTTGCGTGCATCTCCTGAAGACAAGGAAGTGATTGTGCGTACCGTGATCAGAGGCCGTGGCGACCCCGTGCAACTGGATTACCGTCTGGAGAAAACCCCCGGCGAAGGAGCAGGCTGGAAAATTTATAACCTCAATGTGCTAGGTGTTTGGTTGGTGGACACTTACCGTAGCCAGTTTTCGCAAGAAATCAATACCAAGGGAATTGACGGTTTGATTTTGACGCTCACCGATCGAAACAAATCCAACGCAGCAGGGGCTGCCAAAAGTGTCAAGCCTGTCAAGCCTGCCAAGGACTAAGCGTGCTGAGTTTGCCCCACACTCTGACGCAATTCACCGTTACGGATTGCCTGCGAGACTTGAGCGATGCACTTGGCAGAGAACCCGCAGCCGTGGTAGTCGATGCTGCTCGTCTGGTGCATTTTGACTCTGTGGCATTGGCCGTCTTGCTGGCGCTACGAAGAGAATCTTTGAAGCTTGGCAAGACTTTCACCATCGCCAATATGGCCGCACGGCTGAAAGATCTGGCGCGCCTTTATGGCATAGCCGAATTGCTGCACGTCCAACAAGAACTTCACACATTGTGATGGCGCAGGGTTCAACTGAGGAATCCAGGATCATGGGTTAGTCCGCATGGGGGATAATAAGTGAACGTTGGATGTTCAGAGATGGTTTATCTGGCACTGGTTCAGTTGAATGGGATTTTGTTATGCTGTCATAGGTATCATAAAGAGTTCGTCCCAAGAGAGCTGCTTATCAAGAATTCCTGTAACTTCTCAATAACTCATGGCGAAGCACCGGAAATCGCTGCGCTACGGATGAACGTTGACAGTGGCGGAATGGCGTTGGTCAGTGATACGCGATCTTGCAAGTATTTCCAAAATGAGATACCGTGTTTGCGGCATGTT
>CAIXMC010000173.1 GCA_903920405.1 uncultured beta proteobacterium | reverse complement strand
TGCATTTGACTGACAATCTTGAGAACTTCAGCCTCAGAAATAGGCGAAGGCCGTGTTTTACCACCTCCCACAAAACCAGTCACTTTGTTGGTGTGCTTGACCAAGTGCCAGGTGTCATCATCCATCACCATTTCTACGAGCACATAGCCGGGGACAAATTTGCGCTCAGTCGTCCTTTTCTGACCATTCTTAACCTCAACTACCTCTTCCATCGGTACAAGAATCCTGCCAAATTTGCTTTGCAAACCGGCACGGCTGACGTTTTCAGCAATATTGCGCTCCACAGCTTTTTCCATACCCGAATAGGCGTGTACAACGTACCAGCGCAAATTGGGATTGGCAGATACCGATACGGCATCTTGAGGGGCTGCTGCCTCACTCGAGGGAGACTGTTCAGGAGTTGTTATCATTTTTTCCAGCCAAGAATCAAATCATAAAAAAACCACTCAAGGGTTTTGTCGGTCAGCCAAAGAAACAACGCCATGAGCAATACAAAACCAAACACATAGACAGTCACTTGCACAGCTTCATTTCGCGTGGGCCAAACCACTTTTTTGACCTCTCCTAGAGCATCAGTACCGAATGCCACCAATGCCTTGCCACTCTCAGATGTCAAATAAACCACTACAGCCACTGCCAGACACCCCAGCAAACCCAGCCACTGAAATAGCGGCCCCTGTTTGCCCAAAGCGTAATAAACAACCAGCGCCACCAGAACGAGGATGGCTGATGTGATCAATTTGACTCTGTCAACAGATGTATTGACAGTTTGAACTTGTGGTGTAGCCATTGTTTACTTTGCTGGGTTGCAATCATCAACTGCGTGCGTTTTCGGCACACACCATTGATAACGAGGAATTTAAATTGACCTGATCAGAGTATCAGGTGGCAGGGGCAGTAGGAATCGAACCTACAACCTTCGGTTTTGGAGACCGACGCTCTGCCAATTGAGCTATGCCCCTACAACTTAATCAAGGATTTCAGGCGATGATTTTGGAAACCACACCTGCACCCACAGTCTTGCCACCTTCACGGATGGCAAAACGCAGACCTTCTTCCATAGCAATGGGAGCAATCAGCTTGACGGTGATGGAAACGTTATCGCCAGGCATCACCATTTCCTTACCTTCTGCCAATTCAATGGCACCAGTCACATCTGTGGTGCGGAAGTAAAACTGCGGACGGTAGTTACTGAAGAACGGCGTATGACGACCGCCTTCGTCTTTGGACAAGACATAAACCTCACCCGTAAAGTGGGTGTGTGGCTTAATGGAGCCGGGTTTGCACAACACTTGGCCGCGCTGTACGTCTTCACGCTTGGTACCGCGCAGCAAAATGCCCACGTTGTCGCCAGCTTGACCTTGGTCGAGCAATTTGCGGAACATTTCAACACCCGTGCAGATGGTCTTTTGGGTATCATGAATGCCCACAATTTCGATTTCTTCGCCAACCTTGATCACACCACGATCCACACGGCCTGTGACCACTGTGCCACGACCAGAGATGGAAAAAACGTCTTCAACAGGCATCAAAAAGGCACCATCCACAGCACGCTCTGGAACGGGGATGTAGCTGTCAAGTGCATCAGCGAGTTTCATGATGGAAATTTCGCCAAGTTCACCTTTGTCGCCTTCCATGGCCATTTTGGCTGAACCGTGAATGATGGGGGTGGCATCACCCGGAAAGTCGTACTTGTCAAGCAATTCACGAACTTCCATTTCAACAAGTTCAAGCAG
>CAIXMC010000172.1 GCA_903920405.1 uncultured beta proteobacterium | reverse complement strand
GATTTTGGTTGGCCGGTATTGGCATTTTTGGCAACAGAGTGCGGGGGCGTTTGCTCATTTATGGCGCGGGAACAGCAGGCGTACAAACGGCATCTGCCTTGCAAATCGCCGGTGAATTCAAATTATTGGCTTTTTTGGATGACGATGCCAATAAAGTTGGACGCAGCATCAATGGTGTTCCCATTTTGTCGCCAATAACCATGCGATCGCTAGTGGTAGAGCAGAAGGTAACTGACATTTTGCTGGCATTGCCCAGTGCCACGCGCGAGCGGCGCAACAAAATCATTGAATCCATGAGTGGTTTGCCCGTGCATGTGCGTTCGTTGCCCAGCATGGCAGACCTGACCTCTGGCCGGGTCACTGTGCGCGATTTTCGTGAACTCGACGTTGAAGATGTACTGGGACGAAAGCCAGTAGCACCCCAAAATAGCCTGCTGGCACGCGATTTGACCGATCAGGTGGTGTTGGTCACGGGAGCGGGGGGCAGCATAGGCAGTGAGCTGTGCCGCCAGATTGTGCTTCAGCATCCACGCCAACTGCTGCTGTTCGACCACAATGAATTTGGCCTGTACGCCATTCACCAAGAGCTTCAAGCCATGTGCAGCGCGTCATCTTTGCACGTTGAGTTGCTGCCTTTGCTGGGCAGTGTGACCAACCCTGATCGCCTGCAAGCTGTGTGCAACACCCACCGTCCCGCTACGGTGTACCACGCTGCCGCCTACAAGCATGTTCCTTTGGTGGAAGATAACCCTGGTGAGGGCGTTCGCAACAACGTTTTTGGTACGCTGTATATGGCGCAGGCTGCGGCTCTGGGGGGTGTCAAACGTTTTGTGCTCATCAGTACCGACAAGGCCGTGCGCCCTACCAACGTGATGGGAGCTTGCAAGCGCATGGCTGAACTGGTGTTGCAAGCCTTGGCCGCACAGGGCAGTGCCACCTGTTTTTCAATGGTGCGATTCGGCAATGTGCTCGATTCCAGCGGCAGCGTAGTGCCTTTGTTTCGTCGGCAAATTGCATCCGGTGGCCCACTGACTGTGACACATGCCGATGTCACCCGCTATTTCATGACCATTCCAGAAGCCGCCCAACTGGTGTTGCAGGCAGGTGCCATGGCAGTCGGCGGGGATGTATTTGTATTGGACATGGGCGATCCTGTCAAAATCATGGACTTGGCACGTCACATGATTGAACTCTCCGGCCTTCGTGTGCGCGATGCCGCCCAGCCTGATGGTGACATTGAAATCACAGTCACGGGTTTGCGCCCAGGCGATAAGTTATATGAAGAACTGTTGATTGGCAACAACCCAGAACCGACCGAGCACCCGCGCATTATGAAAGCACACGAGCCTTTTTTGCCTTGGAAAGCCCTGCAAGATGAACTGACTGTGTTGCTTGATGCGGCCAACCGCAACGACACGGCAGCCATCAAATCCTTGATGCGCCAGCATGTGCAGGGCTATGAAACTATTTAGATTATTCAACACCGTTCAACACCATGAACCACACCATAACTCCTTACGCCCAAGCTGAAATACTGGCACAAGCCCTTCCCTACATCCGCAAGTTTCATGGCAAAACCATGGTCATCAAATACGGCGGCAACGCCATGACAGACCCCGCCTTGCAGGCTGCTTTTGCCGAAGATGTCGTGTTGCTCAAACTGGTCGGGATTAACCCAGTGGTCGTGCATGGCGGCGGCCCGCAGATTGAGACGGCTTTGAAGCGCCTGGGCAAAAAAGGTGAATTTATTCAGGGAATGCGCGTGACCGATTCTGAAACCATGGAAGTGGTGGAATGGGTGTTGGCGGGCGAGGTTCAGCAAGACATTGTGGGCATGATTAACCATGCGGGTGGCAAGGCCGTTGGATTGACCGGTCGTGATGGCGGCATGATTCGTGCGCAAAAACTCAAAATGCACGACACCGTTGATGCCAGCAAAGAGTACGATGTGGGACAAGTGGGCGACATCATCAGCATTGACCCCAGTGTGGTCAAAGCCTTGCAAGACGATGCTTTTATTCCCGTGATCAGTCCGATTGGTTTTGGTGAAAATAATGAAAGTTACAACATCAACGCAGACGTGGTCGCAGCCAAACTAGCCACCGTTCTCAAGTGCGAAAAATTGATCATGCTGACCAACATCAGCGGCGTTTTGAACAAGGCAGGCAAACTGGTCACAGACCTGACAGCACGGCAAATTGAAAAGTTATTTGCCGATGGCACTTTAAGTGGCGGCATGTTGCCCAAAATTGCTGGTGCGCTTGATGCAGCGAAAAGCGGGGTCAATTCCGTTCATATTGTGGACGGTCGTGTTCCCCATGTTCTGCTGCTTGAAATTTTGACCGACCAGGCTTTTGGCACGATGATTCGATCACACTAAATACTATCAATATAATAGCTGTCAACGCTTATCCATCAAGGGCTAGAGGCCAATTTGTTATATTTTTTTCTCAAGCATTTTTGATCAACCCAACACATGACTTCTTCACCCAACTCCACCGTTTTTCGCAGGGCAACCCCGTCTCAGGGTCGTTCTTTTATTCCAGCCGGTCAAACCAACACGGCTGCCACAGGCTCTAACGGCACGCTGCGCCTAAACAAACGCATGGCTGAGCTAGGCCTGGCATCGCGCCGTCAAGCCGATGACTGGATTGCCAAAGGCTGGGTCAAGGTCAATGGTCGCGTAGCGGCAATGGGGATGCAGATAACGCCAGATGCGTCCATTGAGATTGCCCCCCAAGCCAAAAGACAGCAGGCCCAGCAGGTCACGATACTGCTCAACAAGCCGATTGGCATTGTCAGCGGTCAAGCTGAAGATGGTCATGTGCCTGCCTTCACCCTGGTGCAGTCACAAAACCGGTGGAGTCAAGACAATGCACGCTTTTTCTTTCACATCAGTCAACTCAAAAGTCTGGTGCCCGCGGGGCGGCTCGACATTGATTCGACCGGCCTGTTGGTTTTAACGCAGGATGGACGCATAGCCAGACGTTTAATTGCCGAAGATGCCAACATCGAAAAAGAATATTTGGTGCGGGTGGTCTATACCGGCAACATCAACACAGCAGCAGTCACTGAAGCATCAGCCACCTACGCTGCAAGCCCATTGCCACCTGCACAGCTCAGCCGTATCGACGATGATGACCCTGTCACTGCCGATGTGCAGTCGATTTTTCCTGCCGAAAAACTAGCCCTTTTGCGTCACGGTTTAAGCCTGGACGGGCAGTCTTTGCTGCCTGCAAGGGTGGAGTGGCAAAACCCAGAGCAGCTCAATATCGTGCTGATCGAAGGCAAAAAACGCCAGATTCGCCGCATGTGCGAGCTGGTGGGCTTGAAGGTGACAGGATTGAAGCGTGTTCGCATTGGCCGTGTGATGCTTGGGCATTTGCCGGTGGGGCAGTGGCGCTATCTCGCAGCGCATGAGCAGTTTGAGTAAGGGATGTCCCTTGCGTACCTAACGCTGCTTGGGTTTGGGCAGCCGCAGCCACTGTGAACTGACCCAAGAGTAACTTCAGATTTCCTGATCCGCATGGAATCATGAATGGCACTTCATGTTACAAAATGCTTCTGTTTTTGAGTTTTTTTGCATGAAACGAATAGTAACAAGCGCCGGTAGCTGACTTCATCTGAAGCGGCTTGCGACTCCATCTCTGTCCCGCCTTAAGTGGGAAACCTCAACCCTATTGCACTGTGATCGAAGCCATTCGCCACAGTGGGATAAGCCGCTGAAATTCCATGTCAAATCGCTGATTGATGCGTTTGGCTTCTGCATCTTGCTCAGACAAAAATCGCTCCTGAACTGCCAGCGATTGTTTGACCTCGTCCATTTGACGACGTAATTTGAAAGGTATTTTGCTGGGGTCTTTTTGGTAAAAGGCCAATTCGTCGGACAGTTTGCTGCGCTCTTGCAACAGTTCGAGCATCCGCGCTGTGGCAATTTGTTTGATACGGTCAATATTGGCCAGGGCTTCGGCTCTTTCCTTTTGATGAACTTCCAGGTTGGGGTAGCGAGCCAGCAGCGCACGATCGCGCTTTTTCTCTTCTTGCAGTCGCACCTGTTCAGCCTGTTCCAGCTTCTTTTGAGCCTCAAGCAAGCTCAATTCCCGCTCTGTCAATACCGGCCCTACCTTGGCTTTGACGGTGCCGCTGGGGTTTAAGAGAGTCTGCTCACGATCACGGCATTCCATGATGGGGCGGTCAGAGGTCAGCTTTCTGCCCCTAGCATCGGTACAGGTGTAAATATCGGATAGGGTATTTGGTGTCTGCGCGATACCACCTGAGACCATCGTTAAAAGCAGCAGTGCATACAAACCTGATCGCATGCGAAGGGGTTGCCAGGATGGCAAAAACACAAAAAAATTCATCATTGATCGTTTACACCGTAACGTGTCTGGTAAGCCAATACATGCTGATATGCAGCGGCCAATTCGAGTGTCTTGTGGTGGTGCAGGTAATCCATCAGGTCACACAACCGTGCAATTGAACACACCTGTAACCCCAAGTGATGTTGGACATGTTGCACTGCACTCAAACAAACATCATGGCCTGATGCTGTGGCCTTTTCCTGTCGATCCAGCGCAATCACAACGGCTTGTGCTGATGCACCCGCGTTTTGAATCAAGGCTACAGATTCCAAAACGGCTGTGCCCGCAGACATCACATCATCCACAATCAGCACCCGCCCCTTGAGCTGCGCGCCCACCAAAGTGCCACCTTCGCCGTGATCTTTGGTTTCTTTCCGGTTGTAAGCAAAGGGTTTGTTGTGCCCTAACCGCGCAAGTTCAACACACAAAGCAGCACCCAGAGAAATTCCTTTGTAGGCTGGGCCAAAAATCATGTCAAATGCAATGCCGCTGCCCAGCAGTCGCTGTGCATAAAATTGAGCCAGTCGGCTGAGTTTGTCGCCATCGTCAAACAGACCCGCGTTGAAAAAATAGGGGCTTAAGCGCCCCGCTTTGGTCTTGAATTCACCAAAACGCAGCACACCACAATCCACTGCAAACTTTACAAAGTCCCGGGCTGTCACATCGGTCACTGAATTTTGAGAGGTGCGCCTACCATCTTGCTCTGTCATGAGGAATTCCTTTGAAATTAACCAGTCTCAACCTGAATGGTATTCGCTCTGCCAGCAGCAAAGGCTTGCATGCGTGGGTTGCTCAAACTGCTCCCGATTGTATTTGTGTGCAAGAGATCAAGGCGCAAGCGTCGGAGGTGGCGGGCTGCCTGGATCAACTGGCCGAAATGCGCGGCTACTTCCATTTTGCAAATAAAAAAGGGTATTCAGGTGTGGGCATTTACACCCGCTATATGCCAAGCGACGTGGTGGTGGGTTTTGGCAATCCGGAATTTGATGCCGAAGGGCGCTACATTGAACTACAGTTTGACGGTCACTCATCCAGGCTTTCCATTATCAGTTGCTATTTTCCCAGTGGGTCGTCAAGTGAGGATCGCCAGCAGGCCAAATACCGATTTCTGGCCGCCATCTATCCCCATTTGCAGCAACTCAAGGCGCACCGAGAATTTATCTTGTGCGGAGATATCAACATTGCGCACCAGGAAATTGACCTGAAAAACTGGAAAGGCAACCAGAAAAACTC
>CAIXMC010000171.1 GCA_903920405.1 uncultured beta proteobacterium | reverse complement strand
CGGTTTTTCAATCAGGGCAGCAAATCACCTGCTTTTCTTCCTTTAGTTTTTCAAGGCGATGATGAAAATGGATAAAACCGTATCATCATCATGGAATCCAGCAGTCAAGACCGCAACCTACCCGCCTCCGAACGCAAGCTAGACAAAGCTCGCGAAGACGGACAGGCCGCCCGCTCTCGCGATTTAACCCATTTGGCCATCTTGGGCACAGGTGCCGTTTGCTTGATCGCTTTTGGCCCAATGATGTTTGATCGTCTGCAAAACGAGCTAAGTTTGCAGCTTCTTTTCGATGCTCAAGCTGTCCATGACCCTCTGACCATGCTTCACCGGCTGGGCACGATGGTCGCTGTAGGCCTTGTTATCAGCGCCATATTTGGTGGCGTCGTGCTGACGGTGACAGTGGGCAGCACGGTTGCAGCAGGTGGATGGGTGGCCAGTCTCAAACCCATCATGCCTGACTTTAGCCGTCTTAACCCCATTTCTGGCTTGGGTCATTTGTTTTCCAAAGACAAGTTCTTTGAAGTGGTCAAGATGGTTTTTATTACTGCCATGCTGCTGACCATCGGCTATCTCTACCTCTCTTCCAGCATTAACACCTTGAGTGCCTTGGTTCTGCAACCATCAAGCTGGGCCATTGGACACTTGAGTCAATGGCTTTACAAGGGCTTGGAGCTGATGCTTTTGGTGATTTTGGCGGTTGCCATGGTAGATGTTCCTTTACAAAGGTTTTTGCATGCGTCACGCCTGAAGATGTCGCACCAGGAAGTCAAACAGGAAGGCAAAGAATCAGACGGCAATCCAGAAATGAAGGGCCGTATGCGTAAACGGCAAAGCGAAATTGCCAATGGCAACAGCATCAAAGCCGTTCCCAAGGCCGACTTTGTACTGATGAACCCCACCCACTACGCTGTTGCAGTGCGTTACGACGATCAAAGCATGAACGCGCCGCGTGTCATTGCCAAAGGTGCTGATTTGATGGCTTTCAAAATTCGTGATCTTGCCAAGGAAAAATCCATTCCCGTGTTGCAGTCACCCATGCTCGCACGCGCCCTGTATGCCAATGCCGAGCTGGATCAGGACATTCCCACAAGTCTCTATACCGCTGTCGCTCAGGTGCTGGCCTATATTTACCGCCTGAAAGCAGCCATGCGTGGCGATGGCCCCATGCCTGATGAGCCACCACTGCCATTTGTGCCCCCCGAACTTGATCCCTTGTCCAAAGTGGTATCTACCACCGCAACACCATGAAAATCTCCGTGCAACCCATTAAACAGTGGTTTGGCAACAATACAGCGGTTGCTCAAAGTGCTGCTGCTCCCATCTTGGTGGTTGCCATTTTGTCCATGATGGTGCTGCCCTTGCCAGCATGGATGCTCGACACTTTTTTCACTTTCAACATCTCGGTGGCTTTAATGGTGATGATGGTGGCAGCTTACATGATTCGGCCTCTGGACTTTGCTGCATTTCCGGCAGTTTTGTTGCTGACCACCTTGATGAGACTGTCGCTCAACGTGGCATCGACCCGCGTGGTTCTGTTGGAAGGCCACACAGGCCCAGGCGCTGCTGGCGCGGTGATTGAAGCCTTTGGTCATTTTTTGATTGGCGGAAATTTTGCAGTCGGTTTGATTGTGTTCTCGATTTTGGTCGTCATCAACTTTGTGGTGGTGACCAAAGGTGCAGAGCGTATTGCTGAAGTCTCTGCACGGTTTGCACTGGATGCCATGCCTGGCAAACAAATGGCCGTCGATTCAGATTTAAACGCCGGCCTGATTGATGAAAAAGAAGCCAAACGTCGTCGTGCTGAAGTCTCTGAAGAAGCTGACTTTTTTGGTTCGATGGACGGTGCATCGAAATTTGTTCGCGGTGATGCCGTTGCAGGTATTTTGATTTTACTCATCAACATGATAGGCGGCTTTGCCATCGGCATGTTGCAACATGGTTTAAGTGCTGGTCAAGCCGCTGACACCTATATCCTGCTAGCCATTGGCGATGCGCTGGTGGCGCAAATTCCGGGCTTGTTGATTTCAGTAGCAGCAGCCATGGTGGTGTCACGCGTGGGCAAAGACCGTGATTTGAGCGGCCAAATTGTGACCCAGATGTTTCTGTCACCCAGGGTGCTTGGCATCAGCGCCGGCATCATGGGTATCTTGGGCCTTATTCCAGGCATGCCGCATGTGGTATTTTTGGGTGTCGCCTCTTTACTGGGCTATGGTGCCTGGATGCTGGCACACCAACCTGAACCCGAACCCGAGAGCACCGCAGCACCTGCGCCTGCATCGGATGGCGAAGCCAGTTGGGACGATCTGCAACCCGTGGATCAACTGGGGCTGGAACTGGGGTATCGGTTGATTACGTTGGTAGATAAAAATCGCCAGGGGGATTTGCTCACGCGCATCAAAGGCGTTCGGCGCAAATTTGCCCAGGAAGTTGGCTTTTTACCCCCGCCGGTGCATGTGCGTGACAACCTGGAACTTAAACCCAGTGGCTACCGCATTACCTCACGCGGTGTCATCGTGGGCGAAGGGGAAGCCTTTCCGGGTCAATTCCTGGCCATCAATCCAGGCGGTATTACCACGCCCCTGATTGGCACCCCCACAACCGACCCCGCTTTTGGTCTGCCTGCACACTGGATAGACAATCAACAAAAAGAAGCGGCACAAATGGCAGGGTTTACCGTAGTTGATTCCGAGACTGTGATGGCCACACATTTGTCACACTTGATGCAAGTGCAAGCTGCCAAGTTGTTAAGCAGAACAGAAACACAGCAACTTGTTGAATATGTTAGCAAACAAGCCCCAAAATTGATCGAAGAAGTGGTTCCCAAAATGGTATCCATCGCCGTATTTCAGAAAGTATTGCAACTGCTGCTTGAAGAGTCGGTTCACATTCGTGACATCCGCACCATCATCGAAACCATCGCAGAACACGCCACCACAGTGTCTGACCCCGTTGAACTGGCCAGGCGTGTGCGCATTGCCTTGTCACCGGCCATCGTGCAACAAATTTACGGCCCTGTGAGTGAACTCAATGTGATTGCCATTGACCCTCCGCTGGAGCGTCTGCTGGTTCAAGCCTTGGGCAACAACACAGGCCAGGCCCTTGACCCAGGTGTGGCCGATATCCTGACAAAAAAAGCGGCTGAAATGGCCATGAAACAAGAAGAGATTGGTATTCCCGCATGTTTGCTGGTGCCCGACTCGATTCGCAACGCCATTGCCCGTCTGGTGCGCCGGATGGCACCGCGCCTGCAAGTGCTGGCACACAGCGAAATTCCTGACACACACACCATTCGCATCGGTCCCATCCTGAAAGGTGCAGCATCATGAACATCCAGAAATTCACCGCCCAGACCTCTCGCGAGGCGCTGGCCAAAGCGAGAATGACCTTTGGTGATGGCACACTGATATTGTCCAACCGCGCTACACCCACTGGTATTGAAGTCATTGCCACGGGTGAAGACACTCTGGCGGAACTGGATCAGGCAGATGCAGCGCGTCAAGGCACGCGCCCACTAGGACAGACTGGCCAAACGATTTCGCGCAAGATGGTGTCTGCTGCGCAGGTGAACCCCAATAGCGCTGTGGTAGATGATGCCACGCAACTGGCCATGAGCACCTTGTCGTTTCAAGACTATGTGCGCGAGCGTATGTTGCGCCGCCGTCAGGAAGCACTGAACACCCCTATCCCTGACACCATGCCAGATCGACCTGTCACCAGCACCTTTGTCAAACCTGAAAAACAAAACAGTTCCATACAAGCCACATCCCCTGCGCACTGGCAACAGAGCCAAAAGGCACGCCCCAACCTGCAGCCCAGCGCTGCACCAGTACCTGCACCAGCACCTGTACCATCGCTTTCACACGGCATTGCGGATGAACTGCATGCTATGAAATCCATGATTGAAGAGCGCTTTAACACCCTGACCTGGCTCGGACAGGCACGCCAAAATCCCATTCAAACCAACCTGATGCTCAAACTGTTGCGCTGCGGCTATTCACCCACCCTGGCGCGTACCATTCTTGAGCGTATGCCAGAAAATTTTGATGCAGCAGAGGCCACGCGCTGGGTAACGGATGTTCTGGTGCGCAATTTGCGAACCGATGCCACAACACAGTCGATTCTTGAGGAAGGCGGTTCTTTGGCATTGATAGGATCGACTGGTGTAGGGAAAACCACTACCGCAGCCAAGCTCGCAGGTCTGTGTGCGAGAACGCACGGTACCAACAGCGTCGGGTTGATTACCCTGGATACCTACCGCGTGGGTGCGCATGAGCAATTACGTGCCTATGGTCGCATGCTGGGTGTGGTTGCGCATTTGGCTCACGACCGCCCTGCCCTGCAAGATTTGCTTGGCCTGTTGTCCAATAAAAAAATGGTACTCATTGATACCACTGGTCTTGCTCCCAATGACCCACGCAAGCGTGACATGCTCGACATGCTCGACTTGCCCGGCATCAAGCGTTTGCTGGTTCTTAACGCTGGCAGCCACGGTGATACCTTAGACGATGCCGTGGCACAGTTTAAAAGTGCCGAATCACAACATACCATTCTGTCCAAAATTGATGAGGCCGCCAAAATGGGACCTGCGCTTGACACCTGCATACGCCATCAACTGGTCCTGCGCGGTACCACGATAGGTCAAAAAGTACCTCAAGATTGGGAACGTGCCGATGCCGCCAAGTTGACAGCCTTGTCCATGCGCACATTTGCCAAATCGGCGTATGACCCCAAAGCCGAAGAACTGAACTTCTTTTTCTCGGAGTCTGCAGAGGTGCCCATGGGCAGATACCATGCTTGATGCAGATGTTCACCAGGCCTGCGGTTTATGGGGGCTTGCCAGTCCAACAGTGCCGCGGCTCGTGGCCGTGGTCAGTCACGGGCAGCGACAGGTTGAATTACCCATGCTGTGGAGCTTGTGCAGCGCGTGGGACAGCATGGGTCTTTCTGTGCTGGTACTCGACGGCATGACTCCAGAAACAAACGACAACCCAGGCCTGCTGCAACTGCTCAACAACCCGCACCTTCATTTTGATCAGGATAATTTTTCAGAGTTATGGGGGGTGATGCCCGCAACCCTTGGGCTGGAATTTTTGTCCACCAACCCCACAACATGTGACGTGCTAGGCCATATCTTTGGCCACTACGGTGTCGTTTTGATCTACACCCACGCCACGCTGTTGCCACAGATGTTCAGAGGCACCAGCCTGTCACCTCTTGTGCTGCTGACACCTCAGACCTCATCTTCCGTGAGTGCCTATCGTGTCATAAAACATTTACTTTTGTATGAGCGATTGCGCCCAACAGTTGCTAACATTGCACTGATGTCAAATGTCGAAACGGTCATGAACTCCTCTTTGCACCACTTGCAACACTGCACCCAAACCTTTCTGGGCTTTCATCCTGATGCCCTGACCATACGCGCAGCTCGCCAGGATGGGCGTACCGAAGACGATATTCAACGCCTGGCACTTCAACTGCTTGAAAACAGTGTCGAATTGCACGATGATGAGGCCGGGGTTTTGCATTGATGTACACCGCCAAAGGGCAACTTGATCGTAATGCGTTGATTCGTCAATATCAACCCCTTGTTCGCAAGCTCGCGTTTCACATGATGGCCAAGTTGCCAGCCAATGTGGAGGTGGATGATCTGATTCAAGTGGGACTGATTGGCCTGACCGAGGCCCTGTCACGTTTTGAAGCCACCCAAGGGGTTCAGTTTGAAACCTTTGCCACACAACGCATTCGAGGTGCCATGCTCGATGAACTGCGCGAAAACGATTGGGTGTCACGCAGCACACGCAAAAATCAAAGAGACATTGAAGAATCAATGCGCCGCCTCGAACACCGTTTAGGCCGTAGCCCGCTAGAGAGCGAAATTGCAGCAGACATGGGTATCAGTCTGGAAGACTACCAAAGCATGCTCACCAAGGTTCGGGGCAGTCAGTTGATCTATCTCGAAGACATGACCAACAACTCAGATGACGAAGATGGTTTTCTGGATCGCCATATGGGCGACCCCAACGCTGATCCTGTCAACATTTTGCGTGACCAGCGATTGCGTCAGGCTCTGGTTGAAGCCATCAAAAACTTGCCCGAGCGCGAACAGCACATCATGAGCTTGTACTACGAGCAGGACATGAACCTCAAGGAAATCGCTGCCGTATTGAAGGTCACAGAATCACGAGTGTGTCAATTGCACAGCCAGTCCATTGCGCGTCTGCGCGCCAAAATGCGTTCACACTGAACTTTCACTTTGCAATTCAGCGTGATGTGGCTTTGCTGGGTCTGGCAGCCGTAAACATTCGGCCAACCCATATTTGCACCCCAAGACAAAACCCTGGCCGTCGATGGCAAGACCATGTGCAACGCCAGGGTGAATTTGTTCTGAAGGCAAGTTGTTGAATTTTCGTCATTCCCGCGAAGGCGGGAATCTAGTGCATTCTGGATTCCCGCCTTCGCGGGAATGACGGAACTGGCTGTAGAACAAATTCACCCTGGTATTGCACCACATCACTTTGAAACGCACCCCAAGCCCCAAGCAAAGCCACATCACTTGGTTGACTGCATCCTGCTCTTCACAAACCCCAAACACTGATCACACGATCACCACTGCTGTGCTTTTCCTGGTAAATTTTCTCGTCCCACGCTACGTCGGGGTCGCGGTTAAAAATCAGCAGATGCGCGCTGTCCGCGCCACATTGATCGGCATAGCGGGCAGTTTGCTCCAAGCCTGTGGCGAGTGTTGTGGCTTTGCCTTTGTGCTGGATTTT
>CAIXMC010000170.1 GCA_903920405.1 uncultured beta proteobacterium | reverse complement strand
GTATCAGGCAGCGGTTCTGTCACAGTTGGTGAAGCACTTATATACGATGGAAGTCATTGATGCACTCGCGCAGCAAGCCAGCGATCGCTTACGGCGACTGGATTACCGCAACGTCAGCGTGCGCACTGGCGACGGCAATCTGGGCTGGCCAGAACATGCGCCCTACGATTCGATCATCGTTACCGCAGCCGCACCCCGAATTCCGCCAGCACTGCTCGAACAGCTCAAACCTGGTGGGCGATTGGTGATTCCGGTGGGTACTGATCACTTCTCCCAAGACCTGTGGATGATCAGGAAAGATAGTGGCGGTCATCTTGAGGAAAAGAATGTGCTTCCAGTGGTTTTTGTTCCCTTGATCCAACAACAAGACAGGTCTTAACCGGTTGAATCGCACCCGTCTATCGTTCGTTGCGCAAAAAAAAGCGTTTTACGGCTGTACTGGCACGTTCGCGTGCTGCTGCATCACCCCCCCGAAGTTCAGCCAAGGCACCGTGCAGCATTTTTTGGGTCAATGCACGTGACAAAGTTTCAAGCACAGATTCAATGTCTTCGCCTTTGGAGAGCAGCCGGCGAGCGCGGGCGATTTCAGCACTGCGCCATTCGTCAGCTTGGGCGTTGAGTTGCACAATCAAAGGCACTGTGCTGCGCTGCTCCACCCATTTTAAAAAACTCAAAACACCGGCATCCACAATGACCTCGGCCTGCGCAACAGCGGCCTGACGGTTGGCCTGCGCACTTTGCACCACACTGGCCAAGTCGTCTAGGGTGTAGAGGTAAATATCTTCCAGCGCTTTGACTTCGGGTTCAATGTCGCGTGGCACAGCCAAATCAACCATAAACATGGGGCGACGACGACGACGTTTGAGTGCGCGTTCTACTGCTCCCAGTCCAATCAGCGGTAAGGTGCTGGCGGTGCAGCTTATGACAGCATCAAATTCGTAAAGGCGATCGGGCAGATCGGCCAGACACATGACTTCAGCCCCCAATTTGCGAGCCAGTTCTTCACCGCGTGACAGGGTTCGGTTAGCGATGGCTATGCTTTTTGGTTTTTTTGCGGCAAAGTGGGTGGCGCACAGGGTAATCATGTCACCGGCACCCACAAACAACACCTTGACATCTTGCAGGTCTTCAAACAATTGACCTGCCAATCGCACAGATGCTGCTGCCATGCTGATGGAATGCTCACCGATGCCGGTGGAACTGCGAACCTCTTTGGCAACAGCAAAGGAGCGCTGAAATAATTGACTCAGTGTGCTGCCCAAAACACCGGCGGATTCGGCTGCGCGAACGGCATCCTTGATTTGACCCAAAATTTGAGGCTCGCCCAGCACCATGGAATCCAGACCGCAAGCCACCCGAAAGGCATGGCGAACAGCCAAACCATCATTCAAAGTGTAGGCATGAGATCGTAAAAGTTGGGGTGAAACACCGCCACGGTGTGCCAACCATTCCAGAGCAATCTCCAACTGTGCTTTATCGCCAGCACAGTAAATTTCAGATCGGTTGCAAGTGCAAAGTAGCGCGGCTCCAACCTGGTTGTGCAGGGCAGAGCGCAGTGCCTGCAAGGCGGGGGCAATCTGGTCGATGCTATAGACAAACCGACCGCGCAAATCGAGCGGTGCTGTCGTGTGATTGATTCCAAAAGCCCAGACTGCCATGGAAGAATTATCCTAAATTCATCAGTTTGAAACGCACCCGCCCACCCGGGCTGCGTTCAACTAAAGAACCCAGAAATATAAAATCAGTATCCATGTTAAATTTTTACGAGGCGGTGTATTGATGGGCATTTTGGCGCTGGTAAACCATGTCATCAACTTTTTGGCACCCGCTTTTTGGCTGGCTTTGCTGCTGCCCTTGTTTTCTACAATTTATATAAGAAAAAGGCCTGTAACCCTTGTCTGGTATGCACAGTCAGCTATTCATTTGATAGCTGGTAGCGCGGTGTTGGTGGGCAATTTGTTGGTGTTTGGTCGTGATGGGAAAATGATGACTTACCTTACCCTGGTGCTGATGGCTGCAACCGTGCAGTGGTGGATCAGAGAGAAACGTTAGGTACCCTCACAAGATGCCAGAGGCTGGGCTGGGCGTACCGTCTCCAACGCGGCCTTGACCTCACGAACATTCACCTTGAACATCTCGGCAAATTCTTCAACAGGTTTGCCACTGGCTTCAAAAGCTGTGATCAAAGCTGCTCGTCTTGCACGTCGGTTATCCACTTGAGCAATGGCATCGTCAAGTGCAGCGCTGGTGGTGGCTTCGTCGGGAATTTCTATGCAGGCCAGGTAGTCCGCACGCAACAGGCCTGAAGTCTCGTAGGCATGCATCAATTGAAAACGCAATTTGGGTAGTAGATCGTCTGTTGATCGTGTCTGGCGGCGTTTGAACAGGGTCACAATAGCGTAAAAAATATGCTGGGGTGCCAGCGCTTGCACCTGATTGCCTTGCAGATCGAAGCGGAGGGTTCCATTGGCCACGCATTGCAAGTAACGTGCAGAACCCGTATGCATCCCTAAGGCAGTTTTCAGTGTGATTCGCGTAAAAACATCTGGATGGGCTTCGAGTATGTCCTGAAAAATGCCTACTTTCAAAGGGACAAAACGCTCCCCAAACAAGTGAGGATACAACTCAAAAAGTTGCTCCAGAACCGGTTGAACCAATTCAAAGCGCTTATTCGCCTTGGTGGAAGGTGGTGTTTGTGTCGTCGCGGGTGATTCTGTAATAGTGTCTGTCATGGCTGTAACAAATTTGATAAGGATATGGTCAAC
Source organism: uncultured beta proteobacterium (assembly GCA_903920405.1). Lineage (GTDB taxonomy): Bacteria > Pseudomonadota > Gammaproteobacteria > Burkholderiales > Burkholderiaceae_C > Rhodoferax. The sequence goes on along the minus strand of CAIXMC010000170.1, from coordinate 124 downwards.
AATAAGTTCCGCATTTGGCCGTCAGAGTTGGGATGCAATGCTAGGCGCAAATCGTGCGGTGTGGCCCAGCCACATAAGCGATTTGTAACGACGCAGTGCGCCCAAATCTGACGAGCCAAATGCG
>CAIXMC010000169.1 GCA_903920405.1 uncultured beta proteobacterium | reverse complement strand
CAATATGTCGGATATACCCTGATCAACCGGCATGGGCAAGGCTTGATGTTGATGCTCGAAACCATCGCTAATGCTTATGCAGACTGCGTAGATCGCTACATTATTGATAGTGCCGTAGCCCGGATGCAGCGAAGCGCAATCCGGGAGGGGGCCAAATGCCCCCTGGTGGAGCGATGCCACACGCTCAGAATTTTTATCGTTCCCACGCTCCTGCGTGGGAACGATAAAAGGTAGCTGACTTCATCTCTGTCCCGCCTTAAGTGGGAAGCCCGTCAAGATAAACTGTGAAGGTCGATTGACATCATTGCACTTGTGCCTGGTTGTTGGGCTTGCAAGGTTTTGGCAAGTGCAGCCGCAACGGCCTCCTTGTTAATTGGATTTAACCGGATCGTCACCAACCCAACGTCTGTTCAACCACTGCCTGTGCCCCATCATGAACAAAACATTCCTCTTGCTGCTATTTTTATTGCTTGCATTACCAGCCCAGGCTGCCGAAAAAAGGGTGGCGCTGCTGATTGGCAACGCGGCTTATCTGCATGAAAGAACCTTGCAAAATCCGGTCAATGATGCAGTGCTGCTGGGCAAAGTTCTGAAAAAAGAGTTGGCGTTTGACGATGTACAAGTCGAAAAGAACCTCGACGTCAAGGCCATGGACGATGCAGTAGAAAAATTTGCCGCACGCGCCCAAGGGGCTGATGTTGTGGTGTTTTACTACTCGGGTCACGGCATGAAATCATCCGACCGTCACAATTTTCTGCTTCCCATTGAGGCCAGTACAGGCCGAGGTGACTCCCCCAGGTTGGATCGTCAGGCAGTGTCTGCAGAAAGTATTCGTGATCAACTCAAGGCAGCGGGTGCGCGTGTCACTTTGGTGATCCTGGATGCCTGCCGCGATGGCCCGGGCGGAGGAAAAAGCGGCAACAAAGGCTTGACGCGCATGGGCGGTGGCAATGGCTTGCTGGTCGCCTACGCCACAGAAGAAGACAATGTGGCAAACGACGGCCAGGGCAAGAACAGCCCTTATGCCGAGGCCCTGGCAGCCGCCCTGCAACAAAAAAACATGACCCTGCTGGCGCAGTTTGATTGGGTCAGCGACAAGGTAAAAGAAAAATACCCCAGCCAGTCCCCCACCCGCGAGGGCACTCTGCGTGCCGATGCCTATTTGCTTAGCCCCTTTGGCAAGCCAGACCCGCAAAAGCAGGAACGTCTGGAAGACGAAGCCTGGGCCTTGTGCCGTGGTGGTGCCACGGTCGTCCCCTGCCAGAGCTACCTGGACAGTTACCCCCAGGGCCGCTATGCCCGGCTGGCACGCGTCCGAATGGCTGATTTGCAGCCTGTTGTGCCCGTTACGCCAGTTGCACCGGTCAATTTGGCAGTTCAGACACCGCCACCCGTCAATCACTGTAGCTACTGCCCTGACATGGTGGTAATCCCGGCGGGGAATTTCATGATGGGCAGCAACGATGGTGACAGCGATGAAAAGCAGCCACACCGTGTCACTGTCCAAAGCTTTGAGATGGGCAAGACCGAAGTGACGCAAGGGCAATGGAAAGCGGTGATGGGCAATGACAAAAACCCGAGCAGTTTTAACACTTGTGGCGACGACTGTCCGGTGGAGAACGTCAGTTGGGACAAGGCACAAGACTACATCCGCAAGCTCAATGCCAAAAGTGGCAGACGGTACCGATTGCCCAGCGAGGCAGAATGGGAATACGCGGCCCGTGCCCGCAGCACCGGTGCCTATTGGTGGGGGGACAAGGCCAGTCACGAATATGCCAACTATGGCGAAGACGAATGTTGTGGTGGATTGGCCCAGGGAAGGGACCAATGGGTCAATACCGCACCGGTAGGACAGTTCCCAGCCAACCCCTTTGGCTTGTTTGACATGCATGGCAACGTGTGGGAGTGGGTAGAAGATGTATGGCACAACAATTACGCCGGCGCACCGACGGATGGTAGTGCGTGGCTGAGCGGTGGTGACCAGGCCCGGCGTGTGCTTCGCGGGGGCAGTTGGAACGACTACCCGGGGGACTTGCGCTCGGCCTACCGCAACCAGGACTCCGCGGTTGGCAGTAACAACAACACTGGTTTCCGTCTTGCCAGGACTCTTCTTATCCCTTGAGTCTTTACCTCTTTACCCCTTATGGATGTTCGGATGTCCGGCTGTTGGGATGTTCATGGGGGTCTGGGGGCGAAGCCCCCAGGGCAATTTTTTTTGCCGCGAAGCGGCCCGATTTTTTGGAGTTAATTTGTTGATGAAATCAGCCTGTAGCCCTTATCCAGCAAGCGTAAGGCGCTATAAAAATGATATTTATCCTACATTAAGCAAAGCCTGCCAAAACATCAGAACTGCAAGATGTCAAACCCCATTGTTCTGGCAAGGGTCAAAACCCGTTCACGCCCATCTGGCGCATCATGGTCAGTGCGGCTTCTGCCGGGGCTGAGGGACGCAGTTCAAGGGTTCGGGTGCTGCCTTCCCGCACGCGCAGCGCCATCACCGCCACGGCGTAGCGTTTGCCGTCCGGTGTGCCAAACACGCCACCAAACAGTTTGGCCGGCAGTTGCATACCCGGCTTGACGTAGGGGCCATCTTCTTCGGTTAAAAAGTCCGAACTGCCGGTTTTGCCCGATACGCCCGACAAGCCCTGTGCTGGACAAGCGCCAAACACCAGTCGGCAAGACCCCTGGGCAGTGCCTTTCCAGGCGCTGGAGGTCACGCCGGTGGTCATGCCCAGCGCGCGAGAGGCTGCCTGTACGCTGGCCCAGTTCAGTGGTCGGGTGGGAACAGCCCTGCCGGGTTGCTCCATCAGGTGCAACGGGGTGGCGCTGGCCTTGCCACGGCTGCGCAAGTCCAATGCACGCCAGACATCGACCAAACCCCAGGCGTTGATGCGTATGTCGCCCCCGCCCACCGAGGCATCGGCCAGGCGACGTGCGGCCAAAAATTCGCCCATGACCGCCGGGCCATAGCGCTTGTCCACATTCACCCCCGCTACTTTTTGGGCGCGTATCTGCTCGGCTTGCGACAGTGGCATCCGGGTGCTGCGCAGGTTGCTTGTGCCTGCATACGATTCAACCGTCCAGCGGGCATTCAACGCCTTGGGGTTGTCGCCCGGGCTGCCCCACAGCAGATCAGGCGGGGTCTTGCCAAAACCCACACCGGCCAGAACGTCCAGGTAACGCTTGCCCGCAGACAGTGCTGTGCGCTGAATGGGTTCTCGCTCATGGCTTTCGGCCAGAATGCTTTTCCAGTAGGCATCCTGCCCGGCGCCCACCACGCCGGCATCCATGCCCGCCACCAAACTCAAAGGCTTGAGTGAACTGCCTGGGGGCACCATCCACAAAGCAGGGTGCTGCAAGGCCAGCCAGTCAGAGCGCTTGTCTGGCAACTGGGCGCATCGACTGCCCGTTGTCAAGGCCGGCAGTCGGCCTTGTCCATCTTCCTTGGCAGTCTGACCCAGGTGCGCGAGCGTGCAGTCTGATACCGCACCAGCCAGTGCCACCACACGCCCACTGTCCACTTCGGCCACGACCATGCCCATGGCACCGGTGCGCAGCGCTTGGCCATCGCCAAAGTGCCGTTGCTGCCAGACGGGGTCTTTGGGCAGCATGGCCTGACAGTCGTCCCCGTGCAGTCGGCCGGTCGAGCAATCCACCGTGCGTTGGGCAAACTGTTGCAATTGCGGCACCAGGGTCACGCCCAGCGCCGGGCCAACGGCTATGGGGTGGTGGTTAAGCACCTTTTGCGCCACCGGGGTGCGCAAGGCCACATACCACTGGGGGGCCATATTGCGCTGCAACCAGATGTCGGTGGCCACCTGGGTGATCCATGTGTCTGTTGTCCAGAGCGCATCCGTCCCCCGCTCTGCGCAGGCTTTGGCGGGGTGGGCTTGGTCTGGGGCCAAGTTGGCCAAGGTATCGGCGGGCAACAGGCACCCGGGCTGACCCCACCAGGCGTTGCTGGTGGCGTAATCGAGTGGACGTGCGCCCAGGGAACGGGGCTTGTCAAACACGCTCAGGCGTTTGGCATCCGTGTTCGTTGCGGTGGTGCTGAGCATGGCCTCACGCCCTACCAGACGTGCCATGTCGGTGCTTTGCATCTGCCCCAGGGTGTGTGCCAGGTTGTGACAGGCACGCTCACCGGCAAATTCGCTTGTGTTCAACAGGGACATCAGGCGGGCGCCATCCAGATGCAAAGTCTGAGTGGTCATGGCTGGTGCATTCGGATAGGGAGAGACGCGCACCGGCTGCATTAAGGCACTCAAGCGCTGGTTCCACGCGGCGATGGCATAGCCCAGCTCTGCACAGGGTAGCCTGGGCATGGCCTGATCCAATGTTTTAGGAACGATGGCCTGGGTGAGCTTTTGCGCCAACTCCAGCCTGTCTTGCGCCAGATGACGCTGGCCTTTCACACCCCAATCGGCCCGCAAGTGCCAGAAAGCCAGGCCCAGCAAGGCAGACAACACTGCCACCCCCACCAGTGCCAAACCCAAACCACGGCGGCGAACCGCCCCAACCGGCTGCGCATGAACCTCCACGCCACGTGGTGTGTACAACGCACGCACATGCAAGGTGCCCAGTGCCAAGGCCAAATACAGCAAGGCAGCCAGATGCGTGACCGGCCCATAGCCCAACAGCCCCACCGGCAAACCGGTGAGTGGCAAAACACCAGTCACCCCACCCACCGACAGCACCACCTTGGCCGCCATCACCAAGCAGCCAAAGCCACCCACCGCCGCCAGCCAGCGCACCGCCACAGGAATGGCAGCAGCGAGCGCCGTTCGCAAACCCAAAAGCGCCGCCACACAAAACACCATCAGAACGACAGCCAACAGCAGCAGTCCACCGGCTTGCCCCCACAGCGTGATGGCCAGCGACAAGACATAGTCGCTGGGGCCTTGCAGGGGCAGGCCGTCTTGCAGGCGGGCTGCAGAAAGACCCTGCCAGGGTGCATAACCCACCCCCCAACCCGACAGATCGGCACTGCGCATCAGCCAGGACACGCGCGCCAGGTCAGAACTGCCAGCGTGAAAGGGGTCAAACATGGCGTGAATTCGGTCTTGTGCGTGGGCTGGCAGCCATTGCACCAGAGCGGCCAAAGGCCCTGTCAGTTCGCCCGCCATCAGGCACAGCGTCAGCACCGCCAGCGCGGCCAAGGCACACAGCAGAACCGTTGCACGCAACCACGCCCAGCCAAACAGCCAGGCAAAGCATGTTGCCAGCAGCAGCGCCACCAGGACGTGACCCAGGTCACCGCGTGCCAGCGATCCCAACACGGCCAGCGCCAGCGCAGCGGCAACCAGCAGCAGGTTGTACGTTTGCAACCCCGCGCCAGCGTTGGCAAAGGGGGCCTGGCGCGCCAGGTAGCTGGCCACGCCCACACAGCCCATCAAAATCAACAGTTCGCTGATGGCAGCCGGCATACCCAATAACAGCACCATGAGCGTTCCCGCACCCACAAGCAGTACAGACTGCACCACGCCCCAAGACACATGGCCACCCCCATACACCCAGGCGCGCACCGGCGCCGTTGCCCAGCCCTGACCTTGCCGCAAGCCACGCAACAGCAGCAGACCTACAGCCACCAACAGCAAGGGCCACCACAGCGTGATGGCTGGCGCGCCCAGTTCCGCAGGCAAAGGAAGGGTCAGCGGCAACCACCAGTCGCCCAGGCCAAAGCCCTGAAACTGGCGCACCACAAAGTAACGCAGCGAGGGGTCGCCCGTCAGTGCCACGTCCGTCAGCATCAAGGCGCCCCAGCCCAGCAACTGGGTGGCCAGCGTCCATAACCCCAATACCAATGGGCTGCAGCGGCTGGTCAAGGCCACAACCCCCAGCAACAGAACACTGGTGACCAACAGGGTCAACGGCAGCTTGTGCAGTAGAGACAAATCAAAACCGCGCTCCTGGTAGCCCCGCGCACGGCGCTGCCATTCCAGCGCCTCGGCCAGGGTGTTGCGGTCTGTGCCAAGGCGCACCGCTGGCGGGGCCTCACCGTAGTCGGTCACCCATTGCAAGCCAGTGGCCAGCAAAGCCAGTTGACGGGCGCGCTCACCCTCAGACGCCTGGCCAGATGCCATAGCCTTGACTTTGGCCTGGGTGGATTCAAGCTGTTTGCGCAATGTGCGCTCAGGTGTTGCGAGGGCGTCCTTGTTGTCTCGCACACTGGACGGACTTGCGGGCAACCAGCGGCTTGTCCACGGTGGAGGGGCAGACTGCAACCCAAGCAGCTCAGCCTGAAGGCGCGTGCGGTGCCGTGCGCTTTGGGTTTCGTATTCGGTCAACCAATCCTGGGCTGCCTTCACCTGGCTGGCCATCATGCCTTCGTACAAACCAATGGCCGATCGGGCGGCTTCCCCTTTTGTCAAACCCTCTGGCGTATTGATGCAATTGGCCAGTTCTTCGCTCAACCATGCCCGTCGCCACTGGGCGCGCCAGCTTGGTGCTTCTGTACACACCGCCTGCAAGGCCTGTACCCCAGGCAGACGTGGCAGACGGGTACTGACCTGATCGGCCACAAAGCGCTCCACCGCGCTGGCAGGCAAACGCACCCACAAAAGCCATTGCTGGTCGGCAATCAGCGCCCAGCCCGTTGCAAAAAGCGCCAGCACCAGACACAAACCTGTCAGACGGGCAAGCAAGGCAAGGGTGGACTTGGGTTGAAGTGGATGGGTTCTCATGAAATGACCTGAAAAATGACGTTGCAACACATGGCGATCGCGGGTATTTTGCCCGCATGGGTTGTTTGTATCCCCGTGGGGGTACAGACGACTTCGCAGAACAAACGTCGGATGTATCACAATGCCGCATGACCTTCTGACGATTTCAATTCTTTTACGTCAATGCCAGACACACACCACTATTTGACCACCGACCCAATACAAGAAGCGACCATGCAAGAACCCACTTATTCACCAGAAAACCCACCCAAAGACGAAGACGTTCACTGGTTTGGCGAAAGCCACCGACGCATTGGTGGTCTGCCTGACACCCGTTATGGCTGGCTTGAAAACAACGATCAGGTTTTCATTGTCAAAGCCATGGCGACAGATCTCACGGCTTACGCCGAAACCTTGCTGGCTCACGAGCGCAAGATGCTTGGGCACTTGCAAAGAATCGGCGCCCCTGTCCCATCGCTGCTGGACGTAGGCAGGCCCGACTGGCTGGTGACACGCTTTGGGGGCCTAAGCCTGCAACGTCTGGCGCACCCGGGAGGTTTTCAAGGCTTAGCACCGTTGGATCACTTTGGCTTTACTGAGCGGCTGGCCGCCTGGGTTTATCTACTGCCACGTCTGCAAACCATGGCTGACAAAGGGGTACTGGTCATTGATCTGTACAGCGCCAACGTGGTGCTGCCACTCACTGACGGCACGAAAGGACAGTTACGCCTTCAAGAGGCGGCCCTGATTGACCACGCCCACACGGTGGAAGCCGGCATGGACATGCGCCGCCCGGTCTGGATTAACCACAACATGGAGCGCATTGCCCCGGAGCTACGGAGCATCATGCAACGCGATATGGACAAGATGACAGCCGCTTTTGCCCATGCCAATGCCAGCTTGCCAGTCTATAGCCGTCTGCCCGCCGAGCAAGATGCGCACAGCCGAAAAGTTTGGGCAGAGTACAACGTCGATCAGGAGTTGCAAAATCGGATCGGAGCCAACCAACTGAGTTGTGACCGCGCCATGCAGTTTGCAGCCGGCCATGCCCTTCAGGCCTTGTTGCCACTGGCACACGAGTCACGACAAGGACTGAACACCGTGCTACAGCGCATGATGGCCATGGAGCCCAACGATCGCTACCCCAGCCTTTTTGATGCTGCCAAGGCACTGAAAGCTGTGGTCACGATAGATTTGCCATTTGTGAGCCAACACCATTACACAAAGCTGACGCCCGACGATTTGAAATTGCCCTCTGACGCAGAAGTGCCTGTACCAGAGCCAGATGAAGGCGAAACCGTTCTGGTGGGTGGTGGCCTGCCAACATCAATACCGTCCCCCTTTCCAGAGGGCAACACGTTCATGCCAGATGCTGTTGTGACACAGCACGCACACTTGGAGCGCTGGCTGTATGCAGCCGTGGCCCTGGGCGCAGTCTGCGGTGCACTGTGGCCCTTGCCGTGGCTGGGCTGACGGGTGCTGCGATGGAACTCCCGTATTTCGCTTGCGCTTCATACGGGCTACGGGATTGCCATTGGTATCATTGCACCTGTGATTAACCTGTAACAACACCAAACCCATGTTTATCAACTCCGTTTCCAATACATTGATTCAGCGTTTGTTTTGCTGTCTGTTGATGCTGTTGCTGTGGGTGCCTGCGGCCCAGGCTGAAAAAAGAATCGCGCTGGTGGTGGGCAACGGCAGCTACAGCGAGCGGCCACTGCGCAACCCCGTCAACGATGCCAACCTGATGCAGGCCACTCTGAAAGACCTGGGTTTTGAGGTGCAGGTGCTTCAGAATGCCGACCGGCGCGGCATGTTGGCGGGTTTGCGTGACTTTGAAAGCCGTGCCCGTGATGCCGATGTGGCACTGTTTTTTTATGCCGGTCATGGCGCACAGGTGGCGGGCAACAACTACCTTATCCCTGTGGGAGGCAACATTCAAAGCGATGCCGATGTGCCCGACGAAGCGGTGGAAGCAGGCAGCGTGCTGCGACGTCTGGAAGATGCGCGCAGCAAGGTGGCGCTGGTGATTCTGGATGCCTGCCGCGACAACCCCTATGCGGGGTCAGGACGATCGTCGGCGCGGGGCCTGGTGCGCATGAGCGTGCCCACCGGCACCATCGTGGCCTACGCCACCGCGTCGGGCAGCACCGCGGACGACGGCAACACTGGCAACAATGGCATCTATACCGGGCAACTGGCGCGCCAGCTCAAGGTGCCCAATCTGGACATCAAGGACGTGTTTGACCGCACCGCACAAGAAGTGGAGCGAATCACCAAAGGCAAACAACGCCCCCGCGAAGACATTGGCCTGCGTGGTCGATTTGTGCTGAATGCCCGTCAGTCCGTTCAACCGGGCCAGCCCATTCGGATCGCCAGCCTGCAGCCCGAAGCAGTGGTAACCACCGTCTTGCCAGCACAAGGCAATGGCCTGAGCCTGGAAGACCTGGAAAAAGAAGAGGCGGCGCAGCAGCAGTGGGCGCAATGGCAGGTTCGCATGAAGGCAGACTATGAAAAGACAGCCGCCTTTGCCGGCAGTGCCGACCGGCAAGTCAAAGCATGGGACAGGTTTCTGGCGGCGTGGGCGCAAGACAACCCCCTGAGTACGGAAGACGACACCCTGCGGTCACGGGCCAGGGCCGACAAAGACAAGGCACAGGGGCTGGCGGCTGCCCGTGTGCCGGCAGTCAGACTACCCGCAAACGGAGGTGTCGAGCCTGTCAATAACTGCAGCTACTGCCCTGACATGGTTGTGATACCGGCGGGGCGTTTCACGATGGGCAGCAATGATGGGGAAAGCAATGAAAAGCCACCACACCCTGTCACTGTCCGAAGCTTTGAGATGGGCAAAACAGAAGTAACGCAAGGGCAATGGAAAGCGGTGATGGGCAGCAACCCGAGCCGTTTCAATACCTGTGGTGACGACTGCCCGGTAGAGAGAGTCAGTTGGAACATGGCACAAGACTACATCAGAAAGCTCAATGCCAAAAGCGGCAGACAGTACCGATTGCCCAGCGAAACTGAGTGGGAATATGCGGCCCGTGCCCGCAGCACCGGTGACTATTGGTGGGGAGACAAGGCCAGTCACGAATATGCCAACTATGGCACAGACGAATGTTGTGATGGATTGGCCCAAGGAAGGGATCAATGGGTCAATACGGCACCGGTAGGCCAGTTTCCTGCCAACCCTTTTGGTTTGTTTGACATGCATGGCAACGTCTGGGAGTGGGTCGAAGACTGGTTTCATAAAAATTACGATGGTGCACCCACGGACGGGAGTGCGTGGTTAAGCGGCGGGGAGCAGGAATATCGTGTGCTTCGCGGGGGCGGTTGGATCGACTACCCGAGGTACTTGCGCTCGGCCAACCGCAACCAGTACACCGCGGATAGCAGTGACAGCAACACTGGTTTCCGTCTTGCCAGGACTCTTCTTACCCCTTGAGTCTTTACCTCTTTACCCCTTATGGATGTTCGGATGTCAGGTTGTTTGACCCGTGGGGGTTTGGGGGCGAAGCCCCCAACAATTTATTATTTTTATATTCGTAGCCCGTATGCAGCGAAGCGCAATACGGGGGTTTTGACACCAGTCACCATACGGCTAACAACCATCCCGGATTCCGCTACTCTCCATCCGGGCTACAACCATCCGACACTTTTCCCTCGCCTGCGTCAAAGCAGTCATGAACACCTTACACATCCCCCAAAAACTGATCGTCAGCCTGAGCACCCTGCTGCTGTGCGCCTGCCAAACCGCTCCCCAGTTCCACCCGGACGCAGCGCCAACCCACACGCCAGCGGCCATTACCTCACCCATGGGGCAGCCTGCAAGCGCGCCAGCCTCAGACGCACAACCTTCGGCACAGCCGCAGACCAGCGCGCTGGCAGCCATACCGCCAGAGCTGCTACAAGCCACTGACCTGTGGGGACATTTGCGCCGTGGCTTTTCGGTGCCGGTGCTGGACCACGAACTGGTCAGCGCCCACGCCAGGCGATTTGCCGCCAGCGGCTTTATGGCGGCACGCGCTGACCGCATCCGGCTGTATCTGCCGCTTATCATTGAAGAGCTGGAACAGCGCCAGATGCCATTGGAACTCGCCCTGCTGCCTTTGGTAGAAAGTGCCTTGAACCCGCAGGCCCGATCACCCGTGGGGGCGCTGGGGCTGTGGCAGTTTATGGCACCCACCGCAAGGCGCTTTGAGCTGCGCACCTCACGCCTGGTGGATGACCGCAAAAACCTGCGCCAGGCCACCCGTGCTGCCATGGATTACCTGGCCAAACTCAACGCGCAGTTTGATGACTGGCATCTGGCCATGGCTGCCTACAACTGGGGCGAAGGCCGCGTGGCCAAAGCCGTGGCGCGCCAGCGTGCCTTGGGTCTGCCCAGCGACTTTAACGCCCTGGCAGCGCACATGCCTGCCGAAACCCGCAACTATGTTCCACAAATCATGGCATTGGCGCACCTGGTCAGCCGCCCCGACCTTGCAAACGCCCACCTGCCCACCATGCCAGACGGCAACCCCCTGATTGAAGTGACCATGACGCGAGACATCGACTTGAGCCTGGTGCTTCGCATGGCAGATATGAGCAAACGAGACTTCTTGATGCTGAACCCCGCCGTTCAGCCACCGCTGGTGCTGGCAGCCGCGACCACCCGCCTGCTGCTGCCGCAGGATGCCGGTGAACGGCTGCAACGCGCCCTGGCCGCCCACACTGGCAAAACCGCCAGTTGGAGCGTTCAAAAACTCCAGCGCACCCAGCACGTCGAGGCCATTGCCGCACGTTTTGGCACCAGCGCCCAGGCCGTTCGCACCGCCAACGACATCCCACGGGGCATGAAACCCATGGCCGGCTCAACCCTGCTGCTGCCCATTGCAGCGCCTGCTGGCAGCAAAACCAACGCCAGCCTGGTAGCCAGTGCAGATCTGCAAACCACCCCTGACATCGTCAAGGTTTATACCCGTGCCAAAGCCCGAGAAACCCTGGCAGACGTGGCCCAGCGCAGCAAAGTCGCCATTCACCTATTGGCCCAGTGGAATGCCATCGCCATCAAGCGCTCCCACAAGCGACTGGCCACCGGCAAAGCCCTGGCCCTGTGGGTGCAGCGCGACCGAGCCTCAGACTTCTTGGCCGCTCTGCCCGTGGGGCGCAAAGCGTCCGCCAGGGCTAGAGGGTGAGTCTTTTGGTATTAACCGATGTTTAACATCCCCAATGAATACCCATACAAATCAATTACATACATTGCTTCATGTTTTGAAGCATTTGATTTTCTCGAAATTTCACATCAATCGACCAGTTTGTTGGTCTACCGGGTATGGCATCAACGCCCAGAGCTTGGTCAATTCGCATCAATTGAGGCTCAGCTTTTGTTCTTTTTCGGTAGATTCTCAATAACCCGTGCCATCGTGTAAAACAACGAGTTAATAGGTAGAAATGGCACTAAAAGATCATTGCTGTGTCCATTCTTTGCTGCAAATCATTGAATTCCGCTTGCCAACTAAGTAATTTGAAGGTGTTCTTCATTTCTAAATCGTTGTTTCCATTGATGCATTGATATGCTGAGAAGCTACCATAATCTGTCCAAATTTCAGCCGCACTCCACTGCCATTCCTGGGATGTCTGGAATTTAATTTTTTTGCTTTGGGTTATAGTTTTCCGAGTCTCACTTCACAAGTTTTTTGGCTGACCAATGAAACGATATCTTTTTCAAGAAACCAGGAACGTCCTCGTTGTTCTGTGTCTGTTGCTGACGGGGGTGTTTGTAAACGCAGCAACACCGCCACCCGTCCGTTTGCAACTGACTCAAACCGATGTTCAGCCAGTCGCTCTGGAATCTGTGCGTGTGGCGACCGAGATAGAGGGAGGCACGGCCGTCACCGAAGTCGAATTGTTGTTTCACAATCCCAATTCGCGCATACTGGAAGGTGAACTTCAGTTTCCGTTGCTTGACAACCAGGACGTCATTGGTTTGGCGCTGGATATTGGCGGCAAGATGCGGCGTGCCGTTGCCGTGGACAAAGCTCGGGGGCGGCAGGTTTTTGAGGACATTGTCCGCCGGTCTGCCGACCCTGCACTTCTTGAAAACACCCAAGGTCACGCCTACCGCCTGCGGGTGTACCCGATCCCCGCCAAGGGTACGCGGCGGGTGATGATCCGTCTTCGGGAGATACTCGACGTTTGGCGAGATCATCGGGTTTACCGGTTGCCCCTGGCATTTGGTACTGACCAACCCTCGTTGCAGTTGCAAATCACCGTGCGCCGACCACCCAGGGCGCCTGATGCTGATACTGCGATGCTCGGTGATGTGGTGTTCAAACCTTATGGTACCGACTACCGACTCGACGTTCGGCGCGATCAATTCAAGGCGCAGAAGTACTTTGAGGTACGCGTGTCGGCAGACACCAAGACTCGCGTGATGGTACGCAAACACGATGTGGGTCAAAACGCCGAAAATTATTTCACAGCGGAAATCCCCATGCCTGACCCGGCTTCGGTGCCCCGTTCACCACCCCGCCATGTCACCCTGTTGTGGGATGCATCCAACTCCGGTGACCATCGTGACCCTACCCGAGAACTGGAACTGCTCGATGCCTACTTCAAGTGGATGAAGCAGGGGGAGATCACTTTGCTGCGACTTCGCAATACCGCAGAGGCGCCTATCCAGTTTTCGCTGAAGCAGGGTCAATGGGATGCCTTGCGTACCGCCCTGCGCGAAACCGTCTACGACGGTGCAACGTGCCTGGGTTGTTTCAAGCCTCATCCACAAAGCGAGGAATACCTGCTGTTTTCCGACGGCGTTGACACTTTGGGCAGCACGCCCTTGCCTAAACTTGATAGACCTCTTTTCGCCATCTCCAGCGTGCCTGGTGCCGACGGGCGGCGACTTGCCCACCTGGCAGAACCCACGGGCGGTCGATTCATTGATTTGACGCGACTCAGCGGCAAGGCAGCCACCGCAGCACTGACCACACAGGAAGAACACCTGTTAGCCATGGACGCTGATGATGGTGTCAAAGAGTTGGTAGCGCCGTCACGTTATCCTGTGGCGGGCCGTCTGTGGGTCGCAGGCAAGCTCACACACCGTGATGCTCACGTGGACTTGACATTGGGGCGTATCACCGGTGCAAAACGCAAAATTCGTGTGACCATCGCCAACGGGGATGTCCTGCCGGAGGAAGGCGCACCGCTTTGGGCTCAGTGGCGAATCGCAGAATTGGGAGTCGAACCTCGTGTGCACCAGGCCGAAATCAAGCGTATCGCTCAAACGTTCAATTTACCCAGCCGCGAAACATCTTTGTTGGTATTGGAAAGCGCTGAAGATTACGCACGCTACAACGTGATGGCCCCGACCGAGCTCAAAGCTGAGGTCGAGCAGATCCAAACGACCCAGGCCAAGCACAAAACGTCCACTGATATTGGGCATATCGAAGACGTTGTACGGCGCTTCGAAGATCAGCAAAAATGGTGGAAAACTGATTTTCCGAAAGGAAAGCCTCAACCCAAAAAAATGGTGGCCAATTCGCTTCAGCAAAGTGGCTTAGTGGAACGTGGGCGTCGATCCCAGAGCAGTTGGTTGTCCCCAAGACTCCTCGGAGCGGAACGTGCGCACAGAGTCCCCTTGCTGGTTTCACCCGCTCAGACGACTGGCGTTCGAGATGTTTCCGTAGCCGCCACAGCGCCGCCAGACACCACCAAGGGCGCGTCTGGCGAATCATCGACTGTTGTGATGGTCGTGCGTCCGTGGTCTCCTCAGGCCACCTACGCCACTCGGTTTCAGGACGCCAAGGATGATGAACTGTATCGCACCTATTTGGATGAGCGTGCAGACTATGCCAACAGCCCCGCCTTTTACCTGATAGCAGCCGATGCCCTCATGGCGCACGGCAAGGGTGATTTGGCGTTGAGAGTCTTGAGCAATCTGGCAGAGATGGATTTGGAAAACCGCCACCTGCTGCGGGTGTTGGCGTTGCGTTTGATACAAATGCAGCGTGTTGATCTGGCGCTGACGGTACTCAACCAAGTGTGTGAACTGGCCGAGCATGAACCCCAATCCTGGCGTGATCTCGGCTTGGCGCAGGCATCAGCGGGACAGACCCAACAGGCGATCAACACGCTCTACAAGGTCGTTTCTGGCAATTGGGATAGTCGCTTTGGCGACATTGACCTGATCACTTTGGCTGATCTCAATGCGCTGATTCAAAGCCGAAAGGAACCCTTGGACACCAGCCCAATGGACGCACGCCTGCTGCGCAATCTGCCACTGGACGTTCGCGTTGTTCTGGCATGGGATGCAGACAACACGGATATTGACCTGGAGGTCACAGACCCCAATGGCGAGATCACCTATTACCGGGCGCCACTCAGCTACCAGGGTGGGCGGTTGTCAAAGGATGTGACGGGGGGTTATGGACCCGAAGAATATGCGCTTAAACTCGCCAAGCCGGGTAAGTACACCATCAAAGCCAGGTTCTATGGCGATGAACGACAGAACCTGACAGGCCCCATTCATGTGAATGTGAAATTCTTTACCCATTTTGGCACGCCCAATCAAAATGAGAAGACGGCCATCATGCAAATCGATCACACAGGGGAATCGTTTGTGGTGGGCGAGTTTGATGTCAAAGAATGAACCCCGTAGTTCAGTTGAGTGGAATTTTGTTGTGCTTTCATAAGAGTTGAAGCTCCTGTCAAGATTTTCTGGTGCAACAGCCTGAACATATTTGGTAGTGAAATGAGTTCGTATGAGGTTATGTAAGTTAGGATATGTCTAAAATTTCCCGAAATCAGCTTTTCACTGAGAAGGCAGAGAAGCACCAGAGGGCATATCCATATCAGGAAGATATTGTTGGCCAAATCCTTAGCCTTTTCTTTCAAGAAAGTATTCATGCAGCAAACCGAATCAGAATCAACATTTCCTTCAAATGCCAATACGCCAGAAGAATCACCCGAGGAGGTTACTCATGTGCCCCTCTGGGTAAAGGGTATCGTTGCAACGGGCGCGATCATTTTCGCAATCCAGATGCCAGGTTTCGGTACTTCACTGTCAGATGCCATTCTGAAGAATCGGGGCGAAAAGGCATTTGAAAGTGCTCAATATTCTGTGGCAATTGACTGCTTTGAGGATCTTCACGTTCGCTATCCGTCAGATCATGATTTAACCAAGCGACTGGGGTTTTCTTACTATCGCGCTGGCCAATATATCAATGCCATCGAAAAATTCAGTCAGATTGAGGGCGAGAAGTTGCCGAAACGCGAGGTCGATAAAATCAACGCTGCGATGGCTGATATGGTGGTAAAACTCAATCCCGAAACAAGGTAGTCGTTCATCATGTTTTTTATCCCAGGAAGCGTTATCGCCGCTGTCACTTTTCCCGGCGTTGTCATCCACGAGCTTGCTCACCAATTGTTCTGTCGGTTCCTCAAAGTGCCGGTTTATCAGGTTTGCTACTTTCGTTTTGGGAACCCTGCCGGGTATGTTGTCCACGGTCAGGCCCGGACTTGGGTACATAGCGTTTTGGTCGGGGCCGGGCCGTTTTTTCTCAACTCGATTTTGGGTGCAATCCTGGCGTTCCCGTCCGCATTACGTGTTTTTGAATTTGACAATGCGTCATCGGCGCTCGACAACATTCTCATTTGGCTTGGGGTTTCCATTGCCATGCATGCCATTCCGAGTACAGGCGATGCGAAGTCCATGTGGCAAGCAGTATCCGGGAACGGTGCATCCATCCTCGCCAAGCTGATCGTTGCCCCCGTCGTTGGCCTTATATATGTCCTGGCGGTCGGGTCGGTGTTTTGGCTTGATCTGATCTATGGAATCGGAGTCAGCCTTGCCGTACCCAAAGTGATTGTTGCGATGCTCACTTAGCGCGGCCACTGGTCGCAACCAAAGGTTGTTCGCACTACGTGGGTTTTCGCTCGCTTGCGTGGAGTTGACTTTTCAGTCACTCTCCGTCTGACACAATTGTTGCGAAGGGATTTCATCGTTCAATGGTCAATTTCCCCAAACAGCCGATGACGTGGATAAAAACCAGGGTTGATGATGCAAAAGCGTCATGCTACCCGGTGTATTCAGTCAATATGCTGCCAACAGCATGAACGGTGCCCAGTCCATAGCCGTCTTCGTCGGAACTGTTATCCCTCCATTGACGGGCGAGTTCGCCCAGATGGTGACCCAGAATTTTGCGATATTCCTGGTGATCCAACTCCAAGGGTACGCTGTTAATGCAATGGATGACACTTTCTACAGCTTGCATCTCCAGTGCGCCCACTGCTCCCCACTGATGCAAATGATTGCACTTGTTAATGGCGCTTGCCTTTTCTCGTTTGGCAATCAGAAGCAGTTGGGCCGCCAGCATTGCATTATTTTGTGGCTCGTCAACAGTCATCGAAGGAGACTGAAGCAAGCGCCTATCTGGTTTGGTGATTTTCTGACCCACCAACAGGCTTTTGATTTTTTTCCATAAGTTCACAGGCTTTATTCCCCCCGTTGGATAAGTGTACAAGTTCAGGAAGCGCATCCAACGCTACAGTACTGACGTATAACATGAAAGAACTCAATCTTAGCGCGGCCACTGGCCGCAACCAAAAATGGTGTTCACACGATGTGTTCTGCCGATTGTTTGCATAATGTTGACTTCTCAGCCACCCTCAGTCTGGTATAAACATTCGCGTGTTTTAGACAATTGTTGCGGAGGAATTTCATACAAGCTGTCATTGCACCGGGAGTATTTTTTACTTCATGTATTCGCTTGTGCCCGATAGCTTATTCGACGCAGGCCGGATTGAGTGACAAGCACCTTTTGACCACGATTTGAATCAACATACACAAGGAGGCCAGCATGACAGCCCAAATTCCGGAAAAGCTCAATTACAAAGGTCAACAGTTCCGCATGTGTACCCATCCTCTCGATAACTACGAGGGATGCCGACTCAAGTTTGCGCACAACTGCACTGCATTGCGTCGTGGCTACGTCGGCACTTGGGAAATTATCGACGACCGTTTGTACCTGGTCGCTTTAGCCGGTTCTTTTGAAAATGGTAGCAAGGTAACTTTGGGAGCTGTCTTCCCTGACTACCATGACCGTATCTTTGCACACTGGTACTCGGGAACGATGCAGATTCAGCAGGGCAAACTGCTCCAATATGTGCATTTGGGCTACTTCAGTGTCTACGAACGAGATATGTTCTTCGAAATGGTCAAAGGGGTGGTTAAACAAACCTATACCAAAAATAACCATGTCCCCGAAAGCGAGGAGGCTACCAATGTGCAAGAAGTTGGTGCAAAGACCGTCTCTACAAGTATCCAAAACTAATCCCCATGGTCACACCCGACCACCCATCCATGGTGAAAGAAGCGATCCTTACCCGGTGGAACGGATCGTGTGCAACGAAATACGGGAAACCCATCCACCGTTACAGGGTGAATTTGTTCTCCTGACATCTTCCTACGAAGAACACAAATATTTTGCCACGCCGCTCGCTTGGAAAACAGGGAGAACAAATTCACCCTGTCCACCGTTATCAGAGCAGTTGACAGCCTTGAATGTTGCTGTCTATAACCTGTGTTGGTGCTTGAGGCCAGGTTCCGACCATCTGACCATTGCGGAACAGGCGCAGGTCGTAGGCACCGGAGGCACGCTTGTCAACTGTTGATGGGGATACAACATCGACGGTCACATCAACCCGGTCTGGCAAGTTCTTCCTGGGAACCACTGCAGTGATGTGACCCTCGGGCCGGGTCGGTTCAAGGCTTTATGCGACCGTACCGGTTTGAAACGACCGCCTTGCAGTATTCGGGGCAACAAGCGTGGCTCGTGGTAGTCGCGCATGAAGGTTTCAAGGGGCAGCAGGGTGTCTGGATGGTCGGGCATGACCCACCCGATTGGTGCCTGATCTGACTTCAGGTTTGTATCGAAGCGCCCATCGGGTGTCAAGGCTACCCAGGCGTCATTCCCAACGTGGATGACAGTAAGCAGGAGCCTTGCCAGCTTGGTATCCCAGAATCTTAGCCCTCCGTCCTTGCTGGCCGTCACGGCAACGCTACCCCCTTTCAAGAAACCGACAGCGGTTATGGGGGCTGAGTGACCCACAAACCTAGCGCGCTGTTTCCCAGTCGAGATGTCCCAGAGGTATGCGGCCGTGTCCCCACGGTAACCCGAAGTGCTGGTCAAGAGGGTTCGGCCATCCGGAGAGACGGTCAGTGCACTGAGGGTATCGGGGTGCGGGAATTCGCGAACCTGGCAGTTCGTCGCAACATCCCACAGCCGTGCGGTCTGGGTGTTGGACTCTGCAGTCAGCAGGAAGCGTCCGTCCGTGGTGAACGCAATTTGGCTCACTTCGCCCAGCGTTTCATCTATGCTGCGCAGGAATTGTCCCGACCCGGCGTTCCAGAAGGCCACGCCGCCCCAATGGGCACCACCCGAACCAAGCAGGTGGAGACTGGCCGCGATGACCTGGCGGTCGGGGGAGATGACGGCACGAGTCATCATCGCGCTCGGCACCACCTGTTTTGGTGCAAACAGAGTCCGATCCTTCTGATGTGGAAGTGCTTGGAGGGTCATCAAGGGCGTCGTACTGTCCGCCTTGCCAAGGACGATGCGGTTGTCCTTGATGGCAGCCCAATCACCAGAGGCAAGAAAGGTCATGTTGGAAAAGGCGTATGAACGAACCAATTTTCCTGTCCTGATATCGATCACTGATGAGGAATCCCGGTTGGGGGACTCTACCAAGAGGTTCGGTGTGCCCGGAAGCGCCAGAATCCCACCAGAAGTCTTTACGCCTTCTAGTTCCTTTCGAAGCAGCCCCTGTTCCAGATCCCACACCACCAGGGTGTTCCCATCGCCCATAGTGGCATCGAGTCCCCTTATCCCTCTGGACAGCACGAGCAAATGCTCATCCGAGGTGATGGTCATTGACTGGAAGGGGGGTAGATTTCCGTCTGGAAGTTGATGGAGCAGTGCACCATCCTTGAACGAGGAAATCTGGGGTACGGGGGAATGACCGAAATTCTGAGTGGCATACCCACCCTTTGTACGATCTACGTATCGGTTGGCAATGAAAGTATGCCCGTCTGGAGAGAGTGCCCAGGGCGTAAATATCTGTTGCCCAAGGGCGCGCAAGGGACCTTGACCTGCGGGAACGACAACTGTCTGATGGAGTTCGCCGACGAACCACCTTTTACCCTGGTTAATCACCTGGGAGCCATCACTGGTACGGCCAATCCATTCGCCATCGGTGGAACGCAGTATCTTTCCGCTTGCTATGTCATAAAAAACGGTTTTCGCTGATTGGGTCACTTGAGACTTGATCACGACCGCGACCACGCCCGGCCAAGCCCGATGGATGGATTGTGGATTTTCCTTGGTGCCAAGTTTCACTTTGCGGATTGTCAGTGTGGGTAACTCTATGACGGCAAGGTCGCCGGATGTCGCGAGCACTACCGCGGCAGGCTTTCCTTCATCAAAATCAATTCCCAGAATTCCCGCATCGTGTTTCCATGTTTGTAAGAGCCGACCTGAAGAAACTTCCCACAGCCTTGCGGTGTTGTCGCTTCCCACCCACATCCCGCTTCTATAGCCAAGGACATAGCGGCCATCCGGCGAAAGTTTAGCCACATCAGACCTGATGGAGTCATCGCCAAAGCTCCTTACTCTTTTGCGTTTCCGAATGCTCCATAGGAAAGCCTGGTTATTTTCCACAACAAGTACCGAATCGTTATCGCCCAAAATATCTATTGGCAGACCAGGTAGATGGGCAAGTTCTGTTCTTGAACGAAAATCCCATGCGATCGTGTCAGGGCTGCCGCTCAATTTTCTCGTGCTAAGAAGGATGCTGCCATCCTTCGAGAAGAGGAGTTGATCGATCTGAATATTCATCCCGATTGAACTGTTGCGGAGGATACCCCTCGGATCGGTCGAGGGCTCCAGCCTGGCCAGCAGTTCAGACTTGTCAGCGCGCCAGATCAATATGCGATCGTCCGATCCACCCGTCACAAGGAACTTCCCATCCGGCGCCCAGGCAGCCGATGTCATTTCCCCTGCATGTCCGATCTGGAGGATGGCTGTTGGCTGAGTCCCGGCCAGACATAGGAAGCACAGTCCGAGGCACATAAAAGTGCCAACCAAGCTGTTCGCGATCATGCGCAATGAAGGTACAGCCTCTCCAAGTGTGCGTTGAACATGATTGCAAAAGGTGTCGCTAGCGACCTGAAAGCACATGGCATCATCTCGGTGACTTTGCACCCTGGTTGGGTCAAGACACGTATGGGTGGTCAACAGGCTCCTTTGACCATAGAGCAGTCGGTGGCTGGTCAGAAGCAATTATTGGAAAGACTGGGCTTAAAGGACAGCGGGCGTTTCTTTAACTACGATGGCAGAGAATTGCCTTGGTGAAAAGAATGTCAACGCTGACTTCAGATCGGGTCAATTTTGCGTCGGCGATGACATTCATAGTCCAAATTTGGCGTAGTACTGCGCAACAGCAGGTGTCTGGGCAACGCGATTCATGTGGATATTGAGCTGGGGAGCAACCTTTTCCACCAGATCGGTCGGCACGTGATCCAACCGGCCAGAATTGAGGCCTCGCACGTAGGCAAACACCTTCAGATCAGCGATGGTGAGGCGATGATCTGCAAAATACTCACCGCCATGCGCTTGAAGTTGGTTCTGCAACCACACCAAGTACATTGTCAGTGGCCCGTTAACCAGTGCGGTACGAGCCTCCTTCAAGGCATCACTCGTCATGCTGTACGTGGGTCCCATTTTGATGATGGCATCCTCAACGGCACCCATCACTTCGTCGCATAGCAGTGCCTGGAATGGATCAGCAGGATACAGACCTGCGAGTTTGCCCACGTAGCGTGAAATTGCATCGCTTTGGGTTACTTGCACACCGTCCACATGCAAAGTTGGCACCTGCCCGAAGGGCGTTGACTTGCGAACCGCAGTCAAGTCTGCATAGGCAAAGCGGTAGTCCTCAAAGGCAATATTGCCAATGTGCATGGCCAAGCGTGCCGGCTCAGCGCGTCCGCCGTGAAAGTCGAAATAGGTGAGTTTGAGTTGGCTCATGATGGATACCTGAAAATAACTTGCTCGGGGCATTTTCGTGGGAATGCGCTGCAGATTTTATGCTGGTGCTTGAAAGTGAATTGGCTTTTCAAATGCACTCGTCAGATGTGATTCATGGTGCCGTGGTCTTGAATGCGAATGCGAAAAAAGCTGCACTCACGGTTCGCTCATTTCAACCACCAGTTCTTGAGATTGCCGTAAGGTCATACTTCCTGATCCGCACTGAGCAAGAAGCTGAATGATTGGAATCAGGCATGGCACTCGTGGAAGCGGCATCTTGCCGCTTTGCCAGCGTCAGCGGCTGGAAGTCGCTGCTACATGACCACCAGCAGTGCCATTGTGCAATCTGAAGAACTTGCTTTTGAAATCAGCGAACCGTGAGTATATTTGAAACCTATTCTTGGATT
>CAIXMC010000168.1 GCA_903920405.1 uncultured beta proteobacterium | reverse complement strand
TTATTGATTTATAAAAATAATTATAAATTTACACAATTGAGAAAATCCTTAAAAATCAATTTGTTATACCTTCAAGTCCGACAGGCTGCTAGCATTGCATCTTTAACTCTGACGAGCCAAATGGGGAACTTATTACTGACCACATCCTAAGTCGCAATGGCCATAGCTACTGCAACGTCGAGCCACAACGCCAGATGGGAAAAGACGCGATTTCATGTCAATAATTTGGTGCAACGAATTACGAGTCGTACACATGCTTCTGTCTTCGCTGCCGTCATGGCAAAGAATTTTTGGGTTTGCCGTGGTGCTGTTGCTGGCCGCTTTGTTGCGTACGCTTATAAACGTGGCCGATGTCGAATCTTCGTGGCGTGACGTGGAATTTCGCTGGCTGGCACAACATGCGCCACTGCCAGTGGAGGACAACTTGGTCATCGTTGGCATTGACGATGCCGACATGCGTGTGTTCGAGGTTCCCGTCGCCATTTTGCATCGACAAATTGGTACATTTTTGGAAGCAGTGGCTTCTGCAAAACCAAGAGCTATTGGCGTGGATGTGTTGTTACCGTCTCATTCGTTTGACCGATGGCAGCCTGGGCTGGACGCTGCCTTGGCGCGTGGCATGGTGGTCGCCAAAAAATCAGCGCCTTTGGTGTTGGGAATCAGCACAGACGAGCTAGGGCTTCCCCGTTATCTGCACGCACCGTTTGCCGCGCTGGCTGGCAAGGACGGCTTGGGGTTTGTTTTGCTTGTGCGTGATACCGATGGCACGGTTCGCCGTTTTGACGAACGTTTGGGGACAGCAAAAGAACCTGTGCCCACACTGGTGGGACAAATGGCGCGCGCGTTGGGAATCGACCCGCAGCCAGGCTGGATTCATTTTGCGTTGGGTGCGCCTTTTCGTTATGTGCCATTGCGTGAGGTGTTGGCCTGGCAAACGCTGGGGGATTGGAAAAAACTTCGTCAAACATTTGGCGGCAAAGTGGTTTTTCTGGGAAGCACGCTGACATTTGACGATATCCACCGCAGCCCTGTGCCTTTGGCGCAATGGAACCCTGATGCGTTCACGTCATCCGGTGTGCTTTTTCATGCGCAGGCGTTGCGCAGCTTGATGAATGGACGCATGGTGCAACCCTTACCGGATGTCATCCAGTGGTGCTTGTTGGCGTTGCTCGCTTGCACCTGGTGGCTGCGGCCCTGCGTGGTGTCCTGGGCGACGATGGCAGGTGGTGTGGTGTGCCTGGCGGTGGCGTCGATCATCTTGCTTCGTGAAAGCTGGGCGCTGGACGTTGTGGCCATGACATCGACCCTGCTGTTGGGAATTGGTGCGCGCACAGGAACGATGGCATGGTTGGTAGGCAAGGAGCGCAAACGTTTGCGCGACACCTTTGCGGGTTTTGTCAGTCCGGGGGTGTTGTCTGAAATTTTGTCGGGGAGATTGGTTCCCCAGTTGGGTGGTGAAAGGCTGGACGTTTGCGTGCTGTTTTCGGACATTCGCGGTTTCACCAGGTTAAGCGAATCACTGGAGCCTGGTGTGGTGACCCATTTACTAAACCGTTATTTTGAGCGAATGATCGTGTTGGTTCACGAGCACAACGGAACGCTGGACAAACTGATGGGCGACGGTTTGATGGCCATTTTTGGTGCGCCACGACCCTCATCCAACCCTTGCGAGGATGCGTTCCAGACTGCACGCGCCATGCTGTCTGTTCTAGAGACATTCAACGCTGAACAAATTGAGCGAGGAGAACCAGTGCTGCACATTGGAATTGGTCTGCATGTGGGGCCGGCGATCGTAGGCTATGTGGGGTCGAAGGATCGGCACGAATATTCGGCCATAGGCGATACAGTCAATGTAGCGTCCCGAATGGAAGACCTGACCAAAACCGTTTTATGCCCTTTGGTCGTGTCCAAGGCGGTGCAAGAACATTTGAACCGTCCTGAGGACGTCGTGGCTCTTGGTCTGCGTGAAATCAAAGGGCATTCGGCCATGGAAGTTTTTGGGTGGCAACTTGTAACAAAAGAGGAGACGATATGATGAAACTGAAACATTCTGTTTTGACGATGACGCTTTGCGCCTGCACCAGCTTGTCCTGTGCATCCTTGCTGGTGACCGATGTAGAGGGGCAAGTCAATAACGATAGCAAAACTCCCTTGAGTCTGCTTGCTGAAGTTCATACGGGAAGTAAACTTTCCCTGGAAACTGGTGCCAAGCTGGTGCTGGTTGACATGTCTTCTGGTCGTGAGTATTTGTTAATTGGCGAAGGGCAGTACCAGATTGATCCCGGTGGCCCTCGTACCTTGTGGGGTCCCGCTGTGGTTGCCAAATCGCTACCGGCAAACAATCTTCCGCCAGTGCGGATTGCGACTAACCTGGTCGCGCAAGGCACGCTGGTGATGCGCAATATGCGCAATGTGCATAACATGATGAACATTCCACTGCCCATTTCGCCAGTACGGACTGCCCTTTTGACAACCACACCTTTGCTGCGCTGGTCACCGGTGGAAGGCGCCACGTCGTACCGTGTAAGCATCAGCAAGCAAAGCGAACAGGATGTCAGACTGTTTGACACCATCACGAAAGAGTGCAAACTGGCGTTGCCGGATTCTGCGGGACTGACAGCAGGTGGCTATTATTCCTGGCGCATCGAAGCGATCAACGAGAAAGAAAAAATTGGCGATGCCTCCACCATCATGTGGGTGGTATCCAGTGATGTGGCCGACAAGCTCGCACAACTCAAGCCGGAATCACACGCTTCGTATGCCAGACGGGTGCTGTACGCTGCAGAATTGCACCAGGCGGGCGCCGTCGAAGAAGCGCGCGTATTATGGCAAGCCCTAGCCATTGAACGCCCAGGACACGCCAACTTGCACAAATTGTCACAGTGAGGGATCGTAAGCCCAATGTGGCCCAGCCACATCAGCGATTTGTAATGACGCAGTGCGCCAAAATCTGACGAGCCAAAAGCGGAACTGATTGTTGACCATATCCTTAGGGCAAGTCCATGCGTTCGCCCATACTGCTGGCCGGACGCGGGCTAATGTTGCCCAGCCTGGCTTTAAGCGACTGGGGTTTTTTGGTGATGTTGGCAGCGTAAAGGGTGGTGTTGGCCATCACTTTTTTGACGTAATCGCGGGTTTCGGAAAATGGAATGCTTTCAATCCAGATGGCTGCCTCCATGGCCGCCTCTTGGCTTCGCCAACTGCGAGGGCGACTTGGTCCTGCGTTGTAAGCGGCTGCCGCCATGGGCATGGAGCCTGCAAAGGTGTCCAAAATCAGCTTGAGATAACCTGTGCCAATGGCGATGTTGGTGTCCAAATCAACAATCTGATAGGGTTTGAAATCCGTGAGGCCGATGTGTTTGGCCGTCCATTGAGCCGTTTTGGGCATGATCTGCATCAAACCCGCAGCCCCCACGCCGGATTGGGCATTGGTGACAAAGCGGCTTTCCTGTCGAATCAAACCATAAACATAAGCAGGGTCAATGTCAACAAAACGGCTGCGTTGGATGATGGTCTGCAGGTGCGGCATGGGGTAACGTTGATTGAGGTCAATCGTCTTTTTGGTGCGTTCGCTCGTGTTAATACAGCGATCCCACACGGCGTGCTGACGGGCCAAATCAGCAGCAGCCAGTAGTTCACGGTCACTCATGCCGCCTAGGGTATGCAAATTGGTGGTGTAGTTCCATTCGCGCACACCCTCACCACGCAAGCCCAGCGCTATCGCGGCCAAGGCACGCTTCAAGCCAGGGTTATTTTTGGCGCTGCTTTTCTCAAGTGCAGTCAAAGGTTCAGGGCGGGGCAGGGCGGTGATGGGCAGGGCCAATTCCTCTTGTGCGAGCAACTCGTAAAAACCACTCACACCGGCAATGCTGCGCAGCAAATCTTGTGCTTTTTTATGATCTGATGTGTTTTTGCCAGGTTGTGACAAGGCACGCGCCATCCAATACACCCAGGTGGGTTGTTGGGCGGCCTCGGTGCTCATGGCGGTCATGGCATCTTGAGCATCGTGCCACTGGTGATGACGCATGGCCATACGTGCCAGCCAAGCCAAATGCTCGTCGTTCATCAAGGCCAGTTTGGCATGGCTAAAGTAGGGCAGGGCGCTTTCAGAGTGGGCTAGTGCAGACTGCTTGCCAATGACACCCCACGCCCAGGATCGCTGTGCCGCGCTAAGGTACTTGGCTGCGCGTTTTGTCAAGAGATGAGCAGCCATGTCAACGTTGCTGTCGGCTAAGCGAATCAAAGCCAAAACGGTGAGTTCTTGCATCAGTGGACTATTGGGTGTTGCCCGTCTCAAAAAATGTTCAGGCGTGTCCAGTACATCTTTCATGAACGCATTGGCCTGGGGTGCCACGATGCTGACCGCTAAGCGTGTGGCTGGGAAGCGACGGGATTCTGTGGTGAGACGTGCCTTGCGCCAAATGTCAGCATCTGTCAGATATCCGGCTTCATAGTGGCTTTGGGCTGCCAAGGCACAAGCGTCGCTGGCGGCATCTTTTTGCGCATACCATTGTGCTTTGACTTCATCTGCTACGTTTACATGGGACACCATGCTTTTCATGGCCAATGCGTAACATCGCACGTCACGGTCATCATTCATCCGATAGTCTGAAGCTGCGACTGCAAAACGTGTCCAATCGCGCCGTTGCCCCAAGATCACCAACCAGTCGTTGCGAAGGCGGTCTTCCTGATAAGTGCCGGCATAACGCCGAAAAAAGTCATTGATTTCAACGTTGCTGGCGCGGTCAAGCCGTGTTCGCAGTTCCCAATACGCTGCCCACGGGGCTAAAAGATGCTGCTCTGCACGAGGTAAAAGCTCGGTCAAGGCCTGGCTGTCGTTCTTTTGAAAGGCTTCATTCATACGCAAAATCACGGCATCCCCCACCACAGATTGCGCATGGCCTGTGCCTAAACTCAAAACGAGAGTCAATAACAAGACAGGTCTTGTCGCTATATCGAATGCCTGGAACAGGCCAACTGGCTGCAGGCGTGAATGTCTAACTGTCATGGTAGGGTGCGATTCAAAGTGATGTGGAATGTGTGCCAAAAACCTGGGATCAATGGCATCTTGCCCTCGATCCCGGAAATGAGTCTTGTTCAAGGTGTTCACTGTTTTGTAAAAAGGGGGATTTGGTTTTTGTGTTGCACCACATCACTTTGAATCGCACCCAAAGAAGTTGGGGATGGCATCAACCACAATAATACTGATACACATGGATGGGATTCCTGATTTGAAGTAGTATTCACGTTTATGACACATTTCTCGTATGGTCAACAATAAATTCCGCATTTGGCCGTCAGAGTTAAAGATGCAATGCTAGGCGCAAATCGCGCAGTGTGGCCTAGCCACATAAGCGATTTGTAACGACGCAGTGCGCCCAAATCTGACGAGCCAAATGCGGAACTTATTATTGACCATATATCCTTAGCCTCAATTCGGGGGTGGCAAAATTGGCATGACAGTTAGTGTTAGGGATGTCCCACTTATTGTTGCTCTAAAAATACATCGCAACTGATTGATTTTTTGACAAGTCGCCATGATTTTTGGGAGTAATAATAAGTGGTGCATACCTTAGTGGTAAAGTTATTTTTTAATTTTTTTAACAGGAGTCATCATGAAACGTTCTTTTATTTTTGCCAGTTTGATCTGCGCAGTTGCTTGTTCCCATCTGGCGCAAGCGCAAACCAAAGTCACTGCCGACGAGGCTGTTGCCATGGTCAAAAAAGGGGTAGCCTTTATCAAGGCCAACGGCCGGGACAAAGGCTTGGCTGAGATCAGCAATAAAAACGGGCAATTTATTGATCGCGACCTGTACCTGGTTGTCTATGGATTGGACGGCGTGGTGCATGCGCACGGCGCCAATGAAAAAATGATCGGCAAAAACCTGATTGATTTGAAAGACATTGACGGAAAAGCCTTTGTCAGGGAACGTGTGGAGCTTGCCAAGGCCAAGGGTACTTTCTGGCAAGACTACAAGTTCACCAACCCCGTCAGCAGAAAAATTGAACCCAAAAGAATGTACTGCGAAAAATTGGATGACGTAGCGGTGTGTGGTGGTATTTACAAGTAAATCATTTACTTAGGATGTGGTCAGTAATAAGTTCCCCATTTGGCCGTCAGAGTTAAAGATGCAATGCTAGGCGTAAATCGCGCGGTGTGGCCATGCCACATAAGCGATTTGTAACGACGCAGTGCGCCCAAATCTGACAAGCCAAATGGGGAACTTATTACTGACCACATCCTTAGGATATAAGTCTCAAGGGTGGGACTGATTTTGAGGTCTCTCCCTATTTGTCTGACTTTTGAGAAATCGTCATGAAATTAAGCGTCAAATTGTTATTGGCCCCTTTACTCACTGCCATTGTGTTATTGCTGACCCAGCAAATCAGTACGTTTTTGATGGCACGTGCGGCCGACAAAATTTATGACAGGTTCAGCATCAGCTTGAAAGAATTCAAGACATTGTCCGAAATGCAGTTTCGTTTAAGTTCGATTCATGCCGGCATTTATCGCACACTGGGTGTGATTGGATCGTTGGATGAAGCCAAAATCCAGGCTTTTCGTGCAGAGACCAAACGACAGTTGGGTGACATCAAGCAGATGGCCGACTCATTGAACCAGACTCAAGATTCCGGTACCCATGAGCAGTCAGCCCTTGTCACTGTTCACGACCAAATTGACAAATACATCCCGCAGGCAGACTCGGCAATTGATTTATCTACTATTGACCCCAATACCGGCATTGCTGCCATGCAAAGCGCTGACCTCACTTTCATGACGCTAAACAACACCATTGCCGACGTAGAAAGCAGTTTTGAGGCGAGCATGAATGCCGTCAACGATCAAAGCAAAAGTCAGTCACGCAACACCAATGTGATCTTGGTTCTGTTGGGCCTATTGACCGCTTTGGTAGTGGTGTGGTTGTCTTGGTTGATGCAGAAGAAAATCGTCAATGAGTTGCTTCGCGCATCCAAATTCGTACATGACATCGCGGAGGGCAATTTGAGTGTGGACACCCGCACCACTCGGCAAGATGAATTAGGCGACTTGGTGCGAGCCATGGCCTTGATGCAATCCAGTTTAATCAAGGTGGTGAGCCAGGTGCGCCAAAATTCCGAAAGCGTAGCTACTGCCAGTGCTGAAATTGCCCAAGGCAACCAGGATTTATCCAACCGCACAGAAAACCAGGCCAGTGCCTTGGAGCAAACAGCAGCCAGCATGGAGCAGCTCAGTTCCACCGTGCATCAAAACGCCGACAATGCTCACTTGGCCAACCAGTTGGCCATGAGTGCCAGCACCGTGGCCGTGCAAGGTGGCGAGGTCGTGGCACAGGTGGTCGATACCATGAAGGGGATCAACGAAGCCTCTCGCAAAATTTCCGACATCATTCAGGTGATTGATGGTATTGCCTTTCAAACCAACATCCTGGCACTCAACGCTGCGGTGGAAGCTGCCCGTGCAGGTGAGCAAGGGCGTGGTTTTGCAGTGGTGGCCAGCGAGGTGCGTAGCCTGGCAGGGCGCAGCGCTGAAGCTGCCAAGGAAATCAAATCCCTCATCAATGCCAGCGTTCTGCGCGTTGAACAGGGTACGCTGTTGGTCGATCAGGCGGGAACGACCATGACTGAAGTCGTGACCTCCATCAAGCGTGTGACTGACATCATGGGCGAAATTAGCGCTGCGAGCACAAAACAAAGTCAAGGTGTGAGCCAAGTCGGCGAAGCCGTGGCGCAAATGGATCACGTGACGCAGCAAAACGCTGCACTGGTGGAACAAATGGCAGCGGCTGCTGGCAGCCTGAAAAGTCAGGCGCAAGAACTGGTGCAAACGGTTGCTGTGTTTAATTTGGGTAAGTTAGGGGCAGCAGACACCGCAGGCCTCTCACATTTTCCCAAAGCGCTGGTGCGCGAACATCCCCCCAAAGTCGTCAACTTCAAAGGCCACAATCGCCGTGACATCGGCATCCCTAAAGGTGCTGCTGCTCATCCTCGCCCTGCTCACAATCGCTCTGAATCTAATGCCAATTCAAGTGCTATAGTGGCTAACACCGATGCGAGTTGGGAAACTTTTTAGCCCGCACTTTTTATTAAAAACACATTTCACATTGGAATCGCCATGGCCATCCGTCAAGCCTCTACATCAACCCACTGGCTTTTGTCACAGTTTGGAATTGCCTGGCGTTTGACACTGGGTGCAGGCTTGCCGGTGCTGTTTTTCATTGGTTTTTCTGCCTGGCTTTGGTCTGGCCTGGGGGATATTCAATCCAGTATGAACACTGCGATCACTGTGGATATGGATGGCGTTTTGCAAGCCAAGGAGATGCAACGCAACGTGGTTCAAGTCCAGCAGTTTTTGTCAGATGTCTCTGCCACTCGAGCCTCGGATGGTTTGGGTGATGGTTTCATGGAGGCTAAAAAGAATCGTGATCTGCTTTTGGCCGGACTAGATGAGCTTCAGGCCAAGGCGAGTCGCAACACATCCAGAGCACTGCTTGAACTCATTACAAAAACGCGCACCAATTTTGATGTCTATTACACCAGCGGTGTGCGTATGGCCGAGGCTTACGTTCGAGGGGGGCCGACTGAAGGCAATCCGCTCATGGGTGACTTTGACAAGGCCAGTCTGGCGTTGCAGGACAGCATGCAAGGCATTGTCTCGTTTCAGTTGAGTCAACTCAAAGATCAAAGTGCCCGTGTTGAACAACAAACAGATCAGTTGCGCTGGATGGCTTGGTTATTGTGCGCCGTCAGCGCCCTATTGGTGGCATGGGCGAGTTGGAGTATTGGCCGATCTATTTTGCAGCCTCTCCAACAGGCCGTTCTAGTGGCTGATCTGATTGCTACGGGTGATTTATCCTCTGATTTCGATGTGAGCGGCTCGGATGAAACCAGCCGTTTGCTCCAAAGCATGAAGCTCATGCAAGACAGTCTGACCAGTTTGGTCCATCAGGTTCGGCAAAATTCTCAGGGTGTATCCTCCGCCAGTGGCGATATTGCCCAGGGTAATAGCGACCTCTCTGCAAGAACCGAAAGCCAGGCCAGTGCATTAGAGCAAACGGCTGCCAGCATGGAAGAACTCAGTTCCCAGGTCAAACAAAATGCCGACAACGCCAACCAGGCCAATCAATTGGCCATGAGTGCCAGCACAGTTGCCATGCAGGGCGGTGAAGTTGTCGCCAAAGTGGTCGATACCATGAAGGGCATCAACGAGGCTTCACGCAAAATATCAGACATCATCAGCGTGATTGACGGAATTGCCTTTCAAACCAACATTCTGGCGCTTAACGCCGCAGTTGAAGCCGCTCGTGCAGGTGATCAAGGTCGTGGTTTTGCCGTGGTGGCCAGTGAAGTGCGCAGTTTGGCAGGGCGCAGTGCAGAGGCAGCCAAAGAAATCAAGTCGCTTATCAACACCAGTGTGGAACGGGTGGAGCAGGGCAGTGCGTTGGTTGATCGGGCAGGAAACACCATGCAGGAAGTGGTAGCCTCCATCAAACGCGTCACTGACATCATGGGCGAAATCAGTGCTGCCAGCAACGAGCAAAGCCTGGGCGTCTCACAGGTTGGTGATGCTGTCGCACAGATGGATCAAGCCACCCAGCAAAATGCCGCATTGGTTGAACAAATGGCTGCTGCTGCTGGCAGTTTGAACAGTCAGGCACAAGAATTGGTCCAAACCGTCAATGTCTTCAAACTGGGTACATTCCACGGTGCGCAAGGCATGAACCATACCAGGCTGCCTCCTCCTATGGCGACGGCACGATCCAACCCCGGTTTCAAAGCCAATGCCAGACGCAGCATGGGTACACCCAATCGTGCTCCGGTGAGAGGACTTGGCAAACCATCCAGTCGCCCATTGACCGCTATAACCTCTGCTCCCAAACATCTGGCAGCTCCCAAGCCCATGGTATCCAACACCAGCGTTGATTCGGGTTTTGAGACCTTTTGATTAGTTTTTACGGCCCCTTGACCTCAAGTTGCTCCCAGCGCTCCAATGCTGCCAACAACTCATCGTCAATTTGAGCAATGCGCACTGCCAGTGTCAGTGCATGTGCGTGGTCAGATGCGTACAGACTGCCGTCGGCCAGCAACGCAGTGGCTTGCAGTTGCTCGGCTTCCAGGCTTTCCATCAGACCAGGAAGGCATTCCAATTCACGCTGCTCTTTGTAGCTGAGTTTGCGCGCCTTTGGGGTCGTCTGGCTGGTCAATCGACCTGTAGATTGCTCTTGATTTACTAGCTGCTTACGCTTACTGGTATTGGGTTGTAGGCCTTTTTGACCATTTAATTTGGCTATATCCCTAGCCCGCTGACTCTGAATCAGCCAATCGCTCACACCCCCTTCATACTCACGCCACGTGGCATCACCCTCAAAGGCAATGGTGCTGGTGACCACGTTATCCAGAAAAGTGCGGTCATGGCTGACCAAAAAGACGGTGCCATCAAAGTTTTGCAGCAGGTCTTCGAGTAATTCCAGGGTATCAATATCCAGGTCGTTGGTGGGTTCATCGAGCACCAGCACATTGGCAGGGCGTGCAAACAGGCGTGCGAGCAGCAGGCGGTTACGTTCGCCACCGCTCAAACTGCGTACCGGTGAAGTAGCACGCACGGGCGAAAATAAAAAGTCACTCAAATAGCTTTTAACGTGCTGACGGCGATTACCAATTTCAATCCACTCGCTGCCTGGACTAATGAAATCCTCCAATGTGCTGTCCAGATTAAGAGCTTGGCGCATTTGGTCAAAATAGGCAACCGAGATATTCGTTCCCTGACGCACCGTTCCCCAAGGACTGTGACCAGGGGAGGGCGCAGGGGCGCTGGCAGGCGCGAAGTCTGGCGCTAACTCACCCAGAATAAGTTTGAGCAGCGTGGTTTTGCCTGCACCGTTGGGGCCTATCAGGCCGATTTTGTCGCCACGCAAAATGGTGGCAGAAAAATCACGAACGACCGTGTTGATCTGTGTCAAGCCCTCTGATGGGCCAAAACTTTTGGACACATGGGTTAATTCAGCCACCAATTTGCCGCTGGCCACACCGCTGGCAATGTCCATTTTGACGCTGCCTACCACTTCGCGGCGTACTTGTCGTTTCAAACGCAAAGATTCCAGACGGTTGATTCGCCCTTGAGCACGGGTACGCCTGGCTTCAACACCCTGGCGAATCCACACTTCTTCTTGTGCAAGCAGTTTGTCAGATCGGGCATTGATCACAGCCTCTTGCGCCAATTGTTCTTCCTTTTGACGCAAGTAGGCTGAGAAATTGCCAGGGTAGCTCATCAGCTTTCCCCTGTCTAGCTCGACGATGCGGGTGACAACATTGTTTAAAAACGAGCGATCGTGCGTGATGGTGACCATGCTGCCTTTGAAGTCTGTCAGCAAGCCTTCCAGCCATTCAATGGCATCCAGATCAAGGTGGTTGGTGGGTTCATCCAGCAGCAACACATCGGGTGCAGTGACCAAAGCCTGTGCCAGTGCCACGCGCTTTTTATTGCCACCTGAAAGTGTGCTGACCAAGGCATCAGGATTCAAGTTCAGGCGGTGGAGGGTTTCATTCACACGCTGTTGCCAGTTCCAACCGTCTGTTGCCTCAATTTCACTGTGCAGTGCATCATGGTCACTGTGGCCTAAGGAATAAGCATCTATCAAGGCTCTAACCCTTGACAGACCTGCGCTAACAGCTACGAATACAGTAGCGTTATCGTCTAGTTGAGGCTCTTGTGCCATATAAGCAATACGCGTGTTGCTTTGCACTTGCAGACTACCATCGTCAGGCTTTTCCAGCCCACCCAAAATTTTCAGCAGGGAAGATTTGCCCGCGCCATTGCGGCCAATCAATCCCACCCGTTCTGCGCTTTCCAGCGAAAACCCTGTGTGATCAAGCAAAGGAACATGCCCGTAGGCCAATTGTGCGTCAAGAAGTGTGATAAGTGCCATGTAAGGTGCATTATCCAGGACAGCTTGTTTTGTAGAAGCGGCGTCCAGCCGCGTATTTAGATGCGGCTGGAAGCCGCTTCTACAGTGGTAACGAATTTTCATGCTGCAAGAGAGCTGCACGCCAGATAGAAATGCTTATTAACATAATATACATCGTATGAAGTACGATACAGATTCAGGCAAATGGCAAATGACGTAACTACCCGACAGCCTGGCCTTTGAGTTCCAAACGCAGCGCTGCATAGTTTGGCACGATGGATCGAACGGTGTTCCAAAATTGCGGGCTGTGGTTCATGACCCGCAAGTGACTTAGCTCGTGGACGACCACATAGTCGATGATGGCCATTCGAAAATGCACCAGTCGCCAGTTCAAACGAATAGAACCATCCGTGCGGGCACTGCCCCAGCGCATGTTGGCATTGCTTAATTTCAGCCGTGTCCATTGAACGCCCAACTGCGGTGCAAAGTAATGGAGTCGCGCCTCAAAAATCGGGTGAACTTGATGCACTAACCAAGTGTGTACCTGGTGGCGAATGTGATCGGTGCTGGCGTTGTGCGGCAAATTGACTCGCGCCATACCAGAGGTCAGCGTCACACCATCTGCACCCGGTTGGGGGTCAAGTTGGAGGGTAACACTTTGACCCAAAAAGAAGAAACTGCCGCCATCGCGCCAATCAGCAGCTTGATCTGCCCGACATGCACGGCGATCATGGGTGGCTTTCAAATGGCGCAAAACCCACTGCCACCGCAAACGCAGCTCACAATCGATTTTGTACAGAGGCATGGATTGGGGCGCATTCACAGTCAAACCCTCTGGGCGAACGCTAAATTGAATGGTTTTGCGTTTGCCACGTTTGAGATGGTAGGCCAATTGCACATCGTCGATTTGCACTTCGCAATTGGCCTGTGGATGATGAAAATTAGGCAAGGTCTCGATGTTTATAGCGGAAATGGTTGACATCGTGCTTTTATACGCTATCTTTATAAGAGTGAACTATGCAGGTGTATCAAGGGCTAGAGGCCGATTTGGCATACAAGTTTAATCCGTGTGATACGCATGGGGGTCAATACGGCGCGTCTCGGTTTCAATCCAGGCCTGGGCTTCACGCATCAGGGCTTTGGGGTCACGCCCGACGCTTGGCATGGCCGGGCCAATCGACACCCGAACCATACCAGCGTGTTTGACAAAACCCCGACGTGGCCAGCAGCGGGCAGTGGCCACTGCAATGGGTACCACCGGCACGCCACTTTCAACGGCTAGACGTGTGCCTGCTGTTTGATAAGTGCCTGCCTGCCCTCTGGGCATGCGAGTGCCCTCTGGGAACATGATGACCCAGGTGCCTTGCGACAAAAGTCGGCAACCCTGCTCAATCACATGTTTCATGGATAAAACACGTGATTCGCGCTGAATATGAATCATGTCAAGCCGCGCCATCGACCAGCCAAAAAACGGGATTTGCAAAAGCTCGCGCTTGAATACAAAAGCCAGCGGATACGGTATCAGTGTAGGCAGCCACAAAGTTTCCAAAGTCGATTGGTGTTTGGACAAGAGCACTGCAGTTGTACCCAGTGGCAGGTTGTCTAGCCCCTGCACTTCCATGCGAATGCCCAAAATAACGCGCGTGCCCCACATCACCACCCGAAACCAATGGACGGCGCACCACCAGGCTTTCGTGCGAGACACCAATGACACCAGCGCCAACACGATGGTCCAGGGAATAACGGTCACGCCTATCCAAATGATATGCAAAAGGGAACGAAACAAAGGGAGCATGTTTTAGGGTCTCATAAGGATAGGTCAACAACAAGAATTAGCCAACTTGTATCTCGCGCCCAATCCAGTAGTCAGCAAAAGCCCCCAAGTCGGCATGAACGTGAGTGTCTGCGGGAAATTCTGGTGGCAAAGCGTCACCCGGGTACAAAATGGTGTTGCCGGTGCAAACCAGATGCGGCTCGCAGCCTACGTTGGCACCGGCAATCAGGTCACGTGCAGAATCTCCCACCACCGGCACACCTGTGAGGTCAATACAAAAGCGCTCAGCAATTTGTTCAAACAGCCCTGATTTCGGTTTGCGGCAGTGGCAGCCTTCACTGGGCAGGTGGGGGCAAAAAAACACGGCATCAATGCGCCCCCCGACCGCCGCCAATTGCTGGTGCATTTTGGTGTGAATTTCATTCAAGTCGGTCACAGCCGACAGGCCACGCCCCAAACCAGACTGGTTGGAGGCCAGCACCACGTGCCATCCCGAATGGTTAAGCCGGGCAATCGCTTCAAAAGCGCCCGGCAGCGGCACCCATTCATCGACTGATTTGATGTATTCATCGCTGTTTTGATTGATGGTGCCGTCTCTGTCCAAAATAATCAGTTTGATGGGGGTCATGGGGCGTCTTTCTGGGATAGGTTCAGGCCAGGCGAGCGAGGTCTGCCACCTGGTTCATGGCTTGGTGCAAGGTTTTTAGCAAGCCCAAACGGTTGCTGCGAAGGTCAGGCGCTTCGGCATTGACCATCACGCTGTCAAAAAAAGCATCGACGGCTGTCTGCAAAGCCGACAGCGTTTGCAAGGAGGCTGTGTAATCGCCAGCTACCCACTGCGCCTGGGCGCGTGGGACGATGCGGTGGATGGCATCGACCAACGCGATTTCTGCAGGTTCTGTCAGCAGCGCTTGATTAACTTGGGCAAAAGCCACAGCATCGGCTTTTTTCAAAATATTGCCAATGCGCTTGTTGGCAGCCGCCAGTGCGGGGGCTTCGGGTAAGGCAGAAAAAGCGCGCACCGCGGCCAGACGTTGGGGTACTTCACTTAAATTCTGTGGGCAAAGAGACAGCACAGCATCGACTTCATGGACGCTGTAGCCCTGTTCTCGCAAATAACCTGAGAGTCGATCCTGGATAAAGGCAGACACAGCACCTGATTCGTCACCACGCCAACCCGTTTGAGAGGCTGCCCCTGCAAACGCCGTAAACGCCGTAGATGCGACACTGATCAGATCAGAAAGATTCAGCAACAGATGATTTTCAATCATCAGCCGAATCACACCAAGCGCATGACGACGCAGGGCAAAGGGGTCTTTTTCGCCCGTAGGCAGGTTGCCAATCCCAAACATGCCCACCAGCGTTTCCAGCTTGTCGGCCAAGGCAACGACGATACCCGTGTCGTTACGCGGCAGACTGTCCCCTGCAAAACGTGGTTTGTAATGGTCTTCAATGGCGCAGGCGATGT